>QHVI01000101.1 GCA_003223515.1 Candidatus Angelobacter sp. Gp1-AA117 | reverse complement strand
TGGCGCGGGTTCCGTCGGTTCCTGTTGCGTGGGTTGCAGAAGGTGCGCGCGGAATGGAAACTGATCTGCCTCACCCACAATCTTCTCAAGCTTTTCCGGTCCGGACGGGCATTCAAAATGACTTAAAAAACGAAGACAGCAGGCTTTTTCTCGCATGAATTGCCAAGAAGTCTCCTTGCGGCTCGGAAAAGGAGCCCAGGCAGAATCTCAACTTCCCTCGTTCTCATTCCCCATGCAATTTAAACCCTCCGCATTGGCTAGAAAATGCGAAACTGTATTTTTTATTTCCGACAGACTCCTAGCAGCTATGAAATGCATCCTTACCGAATCCTACGGCGGTCCTGAGGTACTGCAGGTCGAAGAGGTGCCTGTGCCTCAGGTTGGGCCGAATGGCGTGCTGGTGCGCATCCATGCCACCAGTGTGAATCCGCTGGACTGGAAGCTGCGCCAAGGGCTGCTGCGGCCGGTGATGGATTTGCGCTTCCCCATCATCCTGGGCTGCGATTTTTCGGGCGTGGTGGAGAAGGTGGGGAATTCAGTAACACTGTTTAAGCCAGGCGACGAAGTCTACGGGTTCAAAGATGGCCGGGTAGGCAAAACCTATCGCGGCACCTACGCCGAATATGCCGTGGCGCCGGAGAAGGCGGTGGCGCGCAAGCCTGCGAATTTGAGTCATGAGGAAGCGGCTGCCATGCCCGTGGCCGCCGTCTCCGCATGGCAGGGACTGGTGAAGTACGGCAAAATCAAAGCCGGAAGCCGTGTGCTGATTCACGCGGGCGCAGGAGGCGTGGGCAGCTTTGCCATCCAGACCGCCAAAGCCTTTGGCGCATACGTAGCAGCCACCGCCAGCGGACGCAACCAGGACCTGCTGCGAGAACTGGGCGCCGACCTGCCCATCGATTACGAGCAGGAGCGGTTTGAGGAGAAAATCTCGGGCTATGATGTCGTACTGGATAACGTGGGCAAATCTGTTTGGGGCGGCTCGCTCTCCGTGCTGAAACCTGGAGGCCGCCTGGTGAGCCTCGTGCCGCCTTCACCCAAAGAACCTGCCGGCAAGCTGCGCTTCTTTGCCTCTACCGGCAGCCAGGTGGCAGGCTGGGCACTGCGCGGCCTGCTTACTGGAAAATTTCTGACGCTGCTCATGGTAAAGCCGCAGGGCGGGGAACTGGAAAAGCTCACCGCCTTAGTTGAGGCAGGCAAAGTAAAGCCGGTCATTCAGAAAGTTTATTCGCTGGAAGAAATCGCCGAAGCGCACACAGTGAGTGAGCAGGGGCATGTGAGAGGGAAGCTGGTTCTTCGCATTTGAAGATGAAAACTGATTCACCGATCAAGAACCATTGGGCCATTTCCTTCTGTTGTTCGCTGCCTGGGTTCTTGGACGTTTCCTGCTGAAAATGCGTCGCTCGAATTTCCTGAATGCTTCTGTTCGTTCTCTTGTTTGTTCCGCGGTCTGAGCAGTCTGGGAATCTTCCGGATAATGCCCTTAGGCAGCTTGGGTATGCCACACTTGTTCCATGCTTCTCGTACAATTTCAATTTCGTGATCATACATGTAACGCTGAGGCATGTTAAAAGCATGGCAAGCAACATACGTTTTATAGCTACGAACTGTCAGATTTCCACCTCGCTTTCTAAGTTCGAGCGTAATAAGGCTATAGCGATCCCTCGCTTCGCTTCGGGATTAATTAAATAGACAGTGAAGTTCGCGCATAGATATACGCCTCGATCACCTCTTGCAGTTTCCCTTGCGCCTTGAGAATGTACTCCACCGCATCGCGGGCTGCGCCTTCGCCGCCTTTCGATGGCGTGTGATAGTGCGCAATCGCCAGCACCTGTGGACGCGCATTCGCCACGGCAATAGCTAGGCCGCAGCGGAGCATGATGGGAAGATCGATTACGTCATCGCCCACATAAGCGACCTCATCCTCGCGGACGCCGCTCTGCGCCACAACCTTGTCCAGCACCTCTGACTTGTTAGCCGCGCCCTGGAAGACGAAATCCAGATGCAGGTCACGGGCGCGCAGGGCGACGGTTTCTGAAATGCGCTTGGTCACGATTCCCGCCTTCAGGCCGCCCAGGTGAGCCAGCGAGATAGCTGTGCCGTCGTGCGCGTTGAAGCCTTTCACTTCCACCATGTTCTGGCTCACGATGCCGTAGCCAGGCGAGTCGGCATGCTGCTGGGCCTGCGCGTCCGTGCTGCGCTGACCGGAGCCAGGCGCAGGGATGAACCACAAGGTTCCGTCGGTGAGAACGCCATCCACATCAAACAAGATGATTTTTATTTTCTTTGCGCGATCAAGAGCCACAAGGGAATTTTAGCAGGGTAGCAGTTCATGGCGTGTGGCCGGGTATTTCCGGAGGACTGTCAATGACAATGCCGTGTTCTGCCGCATCAGGCAGGGACCAGGTCTCCATCGTGTCATCTAGGATGGCCTGCAATACTGCGCCGAGGTCCCACCTGGGAATCAGAATGACCTGGTGCTCCATCATCACTGCTCTGGATTTTTGCGTGGCGAGAAATTTGTCCAGCCCTGCCGGGGTGGCCACCATGTATTGCTCGAACCATTTCTGATGATCTTCAGGTATTTCGAATTGGATGGTGAACTCGTCGCAGAATGCCTGCTGGTCTTCCGGACCGCGAACCAAGTCGGTTTTGGCAAAAAAATAATTTCTGACTTCAGGGCGGTTCCACGTGCCGTCTTCCCGCTGCACTCGTGGTGGAACGGAGATTGGAAAAGGTATCTCACTTCCGGTCAGCCCCGCCTGGCTTGCTTGTTCTTCCTGGGATGGTTGCGGCGGCTCCGGGTAAGGCGGCGGAACATGCGCAGGATTCGGTATCTCGCTGTTGAATAACTTCTTGGCTACAATCAGAAAGAGTCCGAAGACGACGATAAAGATAGCAACCTTGAGAGAATCCACGCCCGCCGCCGATCGACCTATACCCGCTCGATGGTGATGGATTGTAGCACGACGTCTTTCGAGGGACGGTCCTGCCGGTTGCGCTCGACGTTGGAGATCTTGTCCACCACCTCCTGCCCCTCGACCACCTCGCCAAAGATGGTGTGATTGCCGGTGAGCCACGGTGTGGCGGCAACGGTGATGAAGAACTGCGAGCCGTTGGTATTCGGCCCCGAGTTCGCCATGGCCAGCTTGCCGGGCTTGTCAAACTTGTGCGGTGAGCCTTTGGTTTCGTCCTGGAATTTATAACCGGGGCCGCCCGTGCCTGTGCCGCTGGGATCGCCGCCCTGGATCATGAACTTGGGGATTACGCGGTGAAAGATGGTCCCGCTGTAGAGCGGGCCGGAGCCGCCCTTGCCGCTCACGTTGTCTTTCCAGTCGCGCTTGCCTTCGGCAAGATCGATAAAGTTCTTCACGGTGATGGGAGCTTCCTGTTCAAACAGGCGGCAGACGACTGTTCCTTCTGAAGTATTGAACGTTGCATAAGTACCGGGTTGGCGCGCCATAATTTCCTCTTTCCTGTTATTAATCCATTGATCTATCTGTGTTGACCTGTTGCATCTGTGTCAAGGCTTTGATCTTTGATCTTTCAGCGTCATCAGCGTTGCTCAGCGCAAAAAACTACTGCTTAGGTGCCGTGGATTTCTTGGTTGTTGTCTTCTTGCTGATGGTCCCTTTCTTTGCGGATGGCTTGGGTATGGCGCCAGCCGCACCGGCGTTTTGAATCTCAATGTGATTGATCTTCACCGGCTCCAGCGGACGCTCAGGGTTGCGGGGGTTTTTCGGCATTCTGGCAATCTGCTTGACCAGTGCAACGGTCTGGTCATCGCACTGGCCAAAGATGGTGTACCCGCTGCCTTTCGGACGCTGTCCATTCATGCAGCCCGCTTCGGCGTAGCAGGGATTCAGGAAGGGAACTTCTTTTTCGGTGATGAAGAACTGAGAGCCGTTGGTGTTGATGCCTGAATTGGCCATGGCCAGCCGTCCGGGTTTGCCGAAGAGCAGATCAGGATGCAGTTCATCGTCGAATTTATAGCCCGGATTGCCTGAGCCGCTTCCGGCAGGATCGCCGCCCTGGATCATGAATTCAGGGATGACCCGGTGAAAAATCGTTCCATCATACAAAGGCTTGCCATGAACAAGCTTGCCGGTATTCGGATCAGTCCAGTCCTTGGTCCCCGAAGCCAGGCCGATGAAGTTTGCAGCCGCCTTGGGCGCTTTGTCGGGAAACAACTCGCATTTCATGTCGCCCGCGGTGGTGTGAAGAATGGCCGTGGGATGCTTGCCCGAACTTGCGGCTGTTGCGGTGCCCTTCCTGCTAGTGGCCGTGGATGACGACTGCGATTTTGTGCTTTTCTTGGTTGTGGTCTGGCCGGCTGCAGCCAGAGTCAGGATAAAGATCATTGCCAAGGAACGTTGCAGCATGAGGTCTCCCCGTCGAGGTGAAAAGTTCTATTAGAAATTGAGCCTGTAATGGTGTCAAACCAGAGAAATGGGTAAGTGGGTAATTTTGGTAATTGGGTAAATGGGTAATTTGGTAAGTGGATAATTGATTGGTTCTCGCCGATCTTCATTTACCCATTTACCAAATTACCCATTTACCCATTTCATTTCCTTCCCGCCTTTGTAATCGCCTCCATCACCTTGTCCGCGTCCTGTGGGTCTTTAAATTCGCCCTTCAGTTTCTCGCGGCGCTCGGAAGTCAGATCGAAGCTGACACCATGCTCATTGATCTGATCGATCAGGTGCGGCGTGGTCATGTAGTTGTGAATCATCAGCTCGATATCTTCAAAGCTCAGCGCGTCAGAAGCCTTGTGCTCCGCCTGAATCTGCCTGGCTACCCGCTCTACTTCGCGCAGCACGCGCAGCAGGTTTCCGCCTAAGATCTTGTGAATCTGCTGGCGGTTGTATCCGCGATCATAGAGTGCCTGGGTAATCCTGGGCAGGTCGGCCACGGAATCAATCTGCTGCGGCAGTGAGGTCACGCCGTCAAAATCAGAGCCAAGGCCCACGTGGTCGATCCCTGCGACCTTGGCGATATGATCAATATGGTCGATCAGCGACTTCAACGGCGGGCGCGGAAACTGCGCTGCCCACTTCTTCTCGATGGCTACATATTCGTTGTACCCGACCGGGCTGCCATCCTCATGAGGATGAGATTTCACATACTCTGCCACTTCCGCATCCCGCTGTTTGAGCTTTTCCGGGTCTGACGATGCATCCAGATACTGCTGGTCGATGAAGGCCGAATAGAAGTTCACCATCACCACGCCGCCGTTGCGGGCCACCGCGCGCAGCATGTCATCGGTCATGTTGCGCGGCGCTTTGGTCAGCTCGCGGGAAGAAGAGTGCGATGCAATCACCGGAGCGCGGCTTACCAGCACCGCCTGGTAAAAGGTATCGTCGGAGACGTGGGAGATGTCCACCATCATGCCCAGCCGGTTCATCTCGCGCACCACGTCTTTGCCGAAATCAGTAAGGCCCTTGTGGTGCGGCACGTCGGGGTTCTTGATGTCGCCGGAGGAGTCAGCCCACTCGTTGGTGTTGGACCATGTCAAGGTCATATAGCGCACGCCCAGCCTGTAGAAGTCGCGCAGCAGGTGGATGTCATTTTCGATGGCGTGGCCGCCTTCAATCCCCATGAGCGCGGCAAATTTGTGCTGCTGGTGCGCGCGAATGATGTCGCTGGCGGTGAATGCCATGGTCATCTGGGCAGGATGCCGGGCAGCCTGCTGGTAGACGCTGTCAATCAGATCCAGGGCGCGTTTGGCATAGTGGCCTTTGAATTCAGGCTCCACCCAGATGGAAAAGAACTCCGCGCCCAGATTGCCTTTCTTGATTTTGTCTAGATCGATATGCCCTTCGGAAACCGGAGTGTTCTGGCCCAAGTCGAAGTTTTCGTCGAGAAAGCGCTGGGGCGTATCGGCGTGAGTATCAACAATAATGGCTGACTCGTGGATTGCTCTGGGCAAGTCAGCCGTTTTGGTGGATTTCTTTGTTTGTGCGGTTACGAACGATGAAAGCAGCGCAAGAGCGATCAGGAAACGTTTTGGCGTCATTCTCGTACAAGTTTATCAGCCAGCGTATTCGTTTCCTTCCATTCGGTATAGCGATCCGAGACCATGACATGGAAGCACGCCTGGCGCCTTTCTTCGGCGACTTCAACCAGTCCTAAGTCTCTCAGATTCTTCAGGTAGTCTTCTACCCACTTGTGCTGGGCGCGGGTCAGGCCGCGCTTGGCCAGATCGACGGTGATGCCGGCCAGATGGGAGGAAGAGATGTCGCCATCCTCAGGCGCAGCATTGCGGTTATGGCGGCGCAGCTTGTGCTGCTGTTCCATGGTACGGACGGCGGAGTTCACCTGCAGAGGGACGCTGAATTCCTTGTAATAGGCCTCGCCCATGTCTTCAAGGAACTGGTTGGTCCAGGGACGGCAATACCGCTTGTCGGGCTTCACCGCAGGGCTCACGTGCAGCGACTGGCTCTCACTGATGGCGACCAGTTCCTGCGTGCGTACCAGCTCTTCCAGTTGCGCGTCGTCCACGATGCGCGGCAGTTGCAGCCGGTCAATCTCTTCGTTCTGGCGGAGCATGGAATCGTACGATCCCTTCAGCACCGGGTTCCACACGATGTGGCGGTAATGTCCCTTGTGGTGACGGTAGTGGCTGCTGTAGCGCCGCACAGCCGAGGCCGGGGTGCTGGCGGTAACAGTCACTAGAAGCACAGCAGTAAGCGTCAAAAGGCTGGTTCTGGTTCCCATTGGTTTGGTCCCGAAAATACTCTCCAAACTGCTTCTTCTTTGGATGGCAAATTTTAAATCAGTGCTGCTGCACTTGCCACTAGGCAATTCGCCTGAAGTACCAAAAAAATCACAGTCATTTGGGCAACCCCGGAGTGCGACTTTGGTAATTCATCATTCGAGGCAAAATCAAACCCCTGCCGATTACCCCAACGAACACTAATAAATCAGGAACAGGCGGAAGTTTTGATGAGAAAGACCCATAACTCCGGCAATTTTCGGCAATCTGTATTTCTAACCATCAAATTCGTCTTGGGCCGCGAAGAATTCTGGGGCTTCTGCGCTTTACCCAATCTTCTTCTGATTCGCGCGATTCGCGGCATTCGGCCATTCGCGGCTTACTTCTCAGATCTCCAACAGCTTTCCTCTGTGCCCCCCATGAATAATGTCTACTCAAAAATTGTTTTGGCTGGTTTTGGCAGCCAGGGTGAAGCTGGGGAAGTCTTCGAAGACCCACTGATTCTTCAGAGTGTCATACACAATCTTGACCAGCTTTCTTGCCAGAGCGATTTTGGCCTTTCCTCCTCCTCGGCGTTGTTTGATTCGTTTATAGAACCGTTGCAGATAAGGGCTATACCGCTTGGCCACCAACCCACACTGCACCAGCGCCGTGCGGGCCAGCTTATTGCCTTGTTTGGTGATCTTTCCACTGCGTTCACTTTCATTGGAGTTGGATATTCGCGGCACCAAGCCCAGATAGGCCGCCAGCTTATTTTCATCCGCGAAGTCGCTGATCTTGCCAATTACCGTCAGCAGCACGGTTGCACTCCACGACCCAATCCCCTTGATGCTGGTCAGGTTCTCGTATCCGGGCAATTGTTGGCCTTCTTCTTCCAGCTGTTCGTCCAACTCCGCGATGCTCTCCGACAGCGAGCGGATCTGCCCCACCAGCACCCGCAGTTCCAGTTGCACCATGCCACGAACCGGGCTGGCCAGCACACGTTCCAGAGCAATCTTGCTGGACAAGGCTTCCCGTTTCAACTCGATCCCCTGCATCGCCAGCAGGTTGTTGATCTTGCCCTTCAATGCCGAGCGTTGTTTTACCAGTAGGTCGCGGGTCTCGGCCAGGTGCATCAACTCCCGATTCTGCTTCGGCTTCATCCTTACCTCCGGTAACAGGTCTTTTTCCAGATACAGCGCCAGCGCTGCGGCATCGTTGCGGTCCGTCTTCTTCACCGACTCGCTGATCACCTTGAACTGGTGCGGGTTGACCACCACCACTCGCGCCACCCGTCCCACTACCGCATCGTAGAAGCGCGCCGTCGTCCCCATGGCTTCCACCGCGATCTGGTCCTCCGGCTGCAACTGTTCCACAAACTTGGCCAGCTCGGCTATCCGCCATTGTCGTATCTCTTGTTCTTGGTTCTCCCATCGGGTGCATACTACAAACTGCGTGCGATGCAAATCCACTCCCAGATAGCGTTTCATTTTCGCCTCTCCTTGTCGTTGTTCCGGAGTAGACGCAGCTCTTAGGCGATCACCACACTCCCATTCAAGCTCATACTGGCCTTACGGTGACGCTTCGATCTCCAGGTCTGACTAATCTCCGTGTCGAGGTCATACCGCCTCACTGCACGAGCACAGCCTGTAACCTGTCTGCTCCAGATTTACTCGCTAGAGCATACCGCCTCAGAACTTGCATGTTATTCATGCCATCTTTGTGGTTAGCTTTTGGTTGTGGCTTCACTACCCTGTGTTGAATTATTTCTTTATTCTCCGGGGAGCAGGTCTTGCGGGCGATGCAACATCGGCTGTCGCATACACCGTCTGGCCTCCCACCACGGTGCGCAGCACGCGGGTCTTCAGGATTTGCGGCGGGGCCACTTTGGTGATGTCGCGGTCGAGCACTACGAAATCGGCGAGCATGCCGGGAAGAAGCCAGCCCTTCACGTTCTCCTGGAACTCGGCATAGGCTGCACCCAGCGTATAGGCAAAGATGGCCTGATCGATATTGAGCTTCTGCTCCGGGTGATACGCTTTGGTTCCCGCTTCATTTTTCCGCGTCACTGCGCAGTAGAGGCCGCGAAATGGAGTGATTGGTTCCACAGGATAGTCCGTGCCGAAGGCCAGCGGAATGCCGGCGTCCCAGAATTCTTTCCATGGGTAAGAATGTCTGGCGCGCTCCGGCCCGATGTGTGATTCGGCCCAGTTCATATCGGTAAGCAGATGGTTGGGCTGCATGGAGGCAATCACGCCCAGCTCTTTGTACTTCTTGAAATCCTCGGGGGCAACCACCTGGTCATGCTCGATGCGGTAGCGGATGTCGATTTTCGCCGTTTGCGGCCTGCTGAACTCAAAGGCTTCGAGCGCCATCCGTGCGCCGCGATCTCCAATGGCATGAAAGCCAATCTGAAAATCGTCTTTCACCCTCTCAGCGGTCTTTTGGTTCAAAGCATCCTGCTGGTAACGGGGAATGCCGGAGTTCTTTGGATCGTCTGTGTATGGGGCGAGCATGGCGGCGGTGCGCGACCCCAGGGAGCCATCCATGAATCCCTTGAGCATGCCGGTGCGCAGCATGGAATCATCTGCCGGATGATGATTGCGCATGTGGTTCAACTGCTCGAGCGTAGCGTCAAAGGGCAGCCATTCGGAGATGCGCAGCGTCAGCTTGCCTTCCTTTTCAAGCTCTTCATAGGCGAGGAAATCCTCCCAGGCAGAATTGTCCTGCGCAGAAGTCAGCCCCCACCGGGCTGCATCCTGAAGCGCAAGCTCGGCAGCGCGCTTATGCTGCGCGGCAGAAGGCTTGGGTATTTTCCTGGATAGATCCTCCACCGCCGTTTCCCGCAGGATTCCCGTAGGCTCGCCTTGGTCGTCATGGTCGATCTTTCCGCCCGCAGGATCGGGAGTTTGCGCCGTGATGTTGGCGGCTTTAAGAGCGGCGCTGTTGGCCACCGAGATGTGTCCATCCACGCGTGAAAAGATGGCCGGATGATCGCCGGTGACCGCATCAAGGTCGCTGCGCGTCGGCAGAGTCTGGTTGGCCCAGAGCGTATGATCCCATCCGCGTCCTACCAGCCATTCGCCCGGTGCGGCCGTTTTGGCGCGTGCGGCAATGCGCTGCTTCATCTCGTCGAGCGACTTGCTGCCGACCAGGTCGATATCGAGCTTTTCAAAACCGCCGGAGGCGAGATGGGCGTGCGCATCATTGAATCCGGGCATCACAAAGCGCCCGTGCAGGTCGATCACCTGCGTGCTCTCTGCTTTCAGCTTCTGTACTTCCGCATTGGCGCCAATGGCAACGATCTTGCCGCGCAGCACGGCAATGGCCTGGACCCGTTTTGCCAGCCATGCCGGATTGAAATCCTGCGGCCGGGCAACGTAATTCGGAACGTTGGGCGAGCTTACATAAATATCGCCGTTGATGAAGATCACCTCAGGAGGATTTTTGATTTGCGCAGAGGAAAGACTTGCCATTGTGAGCACCATCAGCACAGCAGGGAAAATTTTCATTCATGCACTCCGGTCAGCGCCAGCAGGGCCAGCAGGATTCGTTTTAACCCCAGATCACGGTTGCTGCAGTCAAACCATTCGCGCAGGGTGTGCGCGCCTCCGCCATCGCCGCCCGAGCCGATGGTAATGGCTTCCTTCCCGAAGGCCAGAGGGATGTTGGCATCCGTAGAGGCTAGGCGCGGGATCGACCTGATTCTCAGGTGAGCATCTACCGCGCGAATCACCTGCACAATACGGGCATTCGGCGCAAGCTCAGCCGCAGGACGATCGCCAATACTCTCAATCGCAAAACTGACTTTCTGCCCGTTTCCCGGTGATGAGACTTCTTTGTGAACGGAGCTGATGGCCTGCCGCAGCCGGTCTTCCAGCTTTTTCAATTCATCTGTGGAGGCAGAACGCAGATCGACGCGCGCGCTTGCCGATTCAGGAATGGAGTTGACCGAGGTGCCTCCCTGAATCACGCCGATGTTAAACGTTGTCCGTGGATTGTCAGGTATAGGGGTTTCGCTGAACTCTGCCAGGGCCCGCGCCAGCAGGACGATTGGATTGGCAATGCCAAAGTCGCTCCACGAGTGTCCGCCGGGGCCGCGAAATGTAACTTCAAAGCGTTTGCTGCCCAATGCCCGGTTTACATAGGTATCCACGCCGGCGCCATCGATGACCAGCAGGCTGCGAATTGTCTCGCTCCAGGCAGGATCGGCAAAGATGTGGCGCATGCCGCGCAGGTTTCCTTCGCCTTCCTCGCCTACGTTGCCGATGAAAACGATATTTCCTTCAGGCTGAATCTGCGCCTGCTTCAACGCTGAAACTATCGCCAGCATGGCCACCACACCGGCAGCGTTGTCACTGATTCCCGGCCCGAAAAGCTTATTTCCTTCCTCATAGGAGTGCAGTTTAGTTCCCCGCGGAAAGACAGTGTCGATGTGCGCGCTTACCCCTGTGAGTGGCAACTGCCGGTCTTCATGGATGAAGCCAAACACGTTGCCCAGTTCATCCACGTGGACGTGGTGCAATCCCAAAGCCGTAAATCTCTTCCGGAGCCATTCGCTGCGTGCCTGTTCTCCGAATGGAGGAGCCGCCACCTCGGCCAGTTCCATCTGCCACCGGCGGAATTCATGCTCCTGGTTATGAAGATAAAGAAAAGCGCTATGGACAGCCCGAAGCTCGGCAATAGCGGCAACTTCCTGCTGGGGAGTGGCTGGAAGAGATTCAGAGGCTGGGGTGCGGCTGGCCATTGGGTAAAAGGAATTTTATAACGAGTGGGAGGAGTATGGCGCCGAGGGCTGACACACAGAGGCAAACTCCACATACGAGTTCAAGGAATTTCTGGAGGAGCGGATCACCGCGAAAGATATCGAGACTTAGCTAAATACTAACTGCAACTCATCTCATAAATGCTTATAGCGGCGTTGCCACCGGGGCTAAAGCCCTTTTAATCACGGACTGTAACGCGGGCCTGGAGGCCCGCTCTTCCACCGATTGCGCTAAAGCGCATTTATGAGATGGCTTCTACTAAATATTAAGTGCTTAAAGACACAACGGCTCCCCGAAAGGAGCCGTTCTGCTGATAGCAACTTTCAGAGGACTTTATTTAGGGGTGGTGGTGCCGCCGGTATTGTCGGAAGAGGAGCTCTTCTTGCTCTTCTTGCCGCCTTTGTGATGAGCG
The DNA here is from genome assembly GCA_003223515.1 of Candidatus Angelobacter sp. Gp1-AA117. Classification (GTDB taxonomy): domain Bacteria; phylum Acidobacteriota; class Terriglobia; order Terriglobales; family Acidobacteriaceae; genus Angelobacter. The sequence goes on along the minus strand of QHVI01000101.1, from coordinate 25,262 downwards.
CCGCCTTTGTGCTTCTTGCTGCTCTTGCCGCCCTTGGTGCTGCCCATATCGGAACTGGTGGTTCCGGACTGGCCGCTGCCGCTGGCCGAACCGGTTCCGCCGGTTTGAGCAAACGACAGGCTCGCGCCGAGCACCATGACACAAACAAACGTGAATAGCTTCTTCATTCAATCTCCTTTAAAGGAATGTGTTTCAGAGTTAAGAGCTAAAACCCATACCGCAGAAAAAAGTTTTACAACGCCCTTACATAGTGCTACCGGCTGACACTTTTTGGCAACAGCTAAGTAGCTCCTCCTCCGTCAGGCACCGGTCAGACTTCTTGGCCCGCTGGAAGATGTTGTCTACCAGCTCCTCGGAAGGAGCTATGCCTCGGTGTTCCAACCAGTAGACTACATTGGACTTCCCGCTCATTGGCCCAATTTCGATAATCTGTTCCAGGCCAAAGTAGTGGGAAGGCACCCCGGAATATACCGAATTAGCCAGCTCTATGTCACCTTTTTTGTAGGCCTTGATGACCGCCGCCGCATGCACTCCGGTTGCTGTACGAAAGGCGTCTTCGCCCATGACCGGGTAATTCTTAGGAATCGGCACCCCGGTGGCATTGGAAACTGCCATGCAATAGTCTTTTAGCTTAGTAAGATCCTGCTCTGCCCAAGGCTGCAGCCCCATCAGTTTCAGGTTAACCAGTACCTGGTCCAGTTGGGTATTACCTACCCGCTCGCCAATCCCCAAGGCTGTCCCGTGGACGCAGTTTGCCCCGGCCGCCAGGGCAGCCAGCGAGTTGGCCACCGCCAGCCCCCGGTCGGAATGGCCATGCCAGTCGACCCGCACTTTCTCCCCGGAGGGTTTCACTACCTCTTCCAGCACAAAGCGAATAAGCGCCTGTACGCCGCCGGGGGTGGCGTGTCCTACGGTGTCACAGATCACGATGGAAGTTGCGCCGCAACCGATGGCGGTGCTGTAAAGCCGCTTCACCGTTTCCGGATCGCAGCGGGAGGTATCCTCGGTCACGTACATCGCTTCCATGCCCAGGGAGCGAATATAAGTCACGGCTTTTTCCGTGGTGCGCAGCAGGAAATCGTCCGTCCAATTTTCCGTATAGCGGCGGATCGGGCTGGAACCAAGAAAACACGCGACCGCAATCGGAATGCCCACACGCTGCGAGATTTCCGCTACCGGACGGATATCATTCTCATGGGTGCGCGCCGCGCAGTTCGGCTTGATCTTGAGCTTGGAATCGGCAATCTCGCGCGCCAGCCGCTCCACGTCAGCTACCGCGCGCGGCCCGGCGCCCGGCAGCCCGATATCAGCCATGTTGATGCGCAGTTCCTCCATAAGATGAAGGATTTCCAGCTTCTCGCCAATGGCAGGATCTTTTACGGATGGGGATTGCAGACCATCGCGCAGCGTTTCGTCATCCAGCATGATCTCGCCCGCCGGATGAATCTCACTTCCAGGGAGGGTATTCCAATCGTAGATTAATTCGGAATGTTTGAGCACTGCCAATCCTTACGAGCCAAGTAAAAATTGTACTCTTAAAGGATGCGGCGACGAAGATAAGAGGAGGTACTTTTTAATCCACCACGCAAACGCTTTGTTAGTTTTTTCGAGAACAAAAGTTCAATAAATCCATCCATCTGCTGCTGGAATTGTGGGCCGTATCCATACCACCACAGCTTGCGCATGGCCGGCAGGCGGTCGGAATCCACATACTTCACCCACACCATCTCTTCCAGCCCCAAGCGTCCATGCGTGCGCCCGATTCCACTCGACTTCACGCCCCCATGCGGCGCCTCGCTGATGCCAAAGCACGAAATCACATCGTTAACCATTACGGTTCCGGCATTGATTTTCGCGGCCACTCTCTCGCCGCGCTCGCGGTTTCTGCTCCAAACGCTGGCCGCCAGGCCAAACTCGGAATCATTGGCCAGCGCCACTGCTTCATCTTCAGTCTTGAAGCTGCAAACCGGAAGCACCGGGCCGAAAGTCTCTTCACGCATGATGCGCATCGAGTGGTTCACATCGGCAAGTATGGTGGGTGCAAAGAAGTTCGGGCCAATCTCAGAAAGAGTCCTGCCTCCGGCCAGCAGACGCGCACCATGGGCCACGGCATTGTCTACGTGTGCCTGCACAATCTTTACCTGCCGCTGGTGGATCATCGGTCCAATGTCGGTAGTTGCGTCCGCGCCGTTGCCCACGCGCAGCTTCGCCGTTTTCTCCATACAGGCCTTCACGAATTTTTCATAGATGCTTTCGTGGACGTAACAGCGTTCGACGGAAAGGCATGTCTGCCCCGCGTTCATGAATGCTCCCCAGATCGCCGCGCTGGATGCAACTTCGATACTCACATCGTCCAGGACGATCATGGGATCTTTGCCGCCCAACTCCAGCACTGTTGGCAACAGCTTGGCGGCTGCGGCCTGAGCTACGCGTTGGCCAGTGGCTACGCTTCCGGTAAAGATGACTTTGTGGATATTGGAGTTCAGCAAGGCTGCGCCTGCGGAGCCATCGCCGGTGATGACCTGAAGCAAATCCTTTTCCAGTCCGGCTTCATAGAGCAGCCTTTGCAGTTCAAGAGAAGAGAACGGTGTGAACTCTGAAGGTTTGAGCACTACGGCATTGCCGGTGATGAGCGCTGCCAGGCTCTGCACCGAAGGAATGCTGAAAGGATAATTCCACGGACTGATAATGCCAATCACGCCATAAGGTTTTTGGCTTGCCGGCTTCGCGGGTGATAACGCCGGCTACCGCGTCCTTCTGTTCAGCCAGCAGTTGCTGAAACTTGCGCAGCACTCGTAACCGCTGTGCCAAAGGTGTAGCAGACCACCGTGTCTGTGCCGCACGCGCCCGCTCCACCGCAGCCGCAACTTCCGCCGGAGACATGGAGGCAATCTCGCCAATGACTTCATCCGTCGCCGGATTGTGCACCGCGATGGTATTAACTGCGACTTGTGCTTGATGAAACACTCTCGTCTTTATTTACCGCAAAGGCCGCCAAGGACGCAAAGGAACCCAAATCTTTCAACACAGAGTAACGGAGTAAGCAGAGGAATTGGAAAGATTATGTGATCCGGTGATCTGAATTCCCCAAGTCCTATCAGCGTTCATCAGTAAAATCAGCGTCATACAAGCGGTAAGGTTTTGCTTTGATTCCTTTGCGCCCTTGGCGTCCTTTGCGGTTGCATCTATTGTCCGCCGCCGTGCTCCGCATACCGCTTGAAGAAGCTCTCCTGCTTCCACTGTGGCCTCCCGCTGTCATTTGCCGCAGTCACCATTAACCCTCGAATGATCTCTTCATAATTGCCCGCCGCTCCCAGATCCACCGGCTGGTTGAGATCGTCGGAAGGCGCATGATAGCGCTGTGTCCGCCAGTCTTTGAAAAGCTTCTGTTCCGGCGAGTCCTTCTCGTAGCCAACTTGCATGGCCAGCGCCGGTATGCCGTGGCGGATGAAGTTGTACTGATCGCTGCGGATGAATGCATTTCTCTGCGGCTCCGGATCAGCCTGCACCTTCACGCCCTTGGATTCGGCCACCTGCTGCGCCATGTCCGCCAAGTCAGACTCGTTCAATCCATAAACGGTAAGCACCTTCAGGGGAACGATGGGCAGAAACATGTCGATATTGATGTCAGCCACCATTGAGCCAGGCTTCACCGTGGGATGCTCGGTGAAATACTTCGAACCCAGCAGGCCCTTTTCTTCCCCGGTGACAAACACAAACAGCAGCGACCGCTTCAGCTTTTCCGGCGATTTCTTGAGCGAGGCCGCCACGTCCAGCAGCACCGCGCTGCCGGAGCCGTTATCCATGGCGCCGTTGTAAATCTTGTCTCCATTGATCGGCTCCCCGATGCCGATATGATCGATGTGGGCCGAAAGCACCACGTATTCATTTTTCAACTGGGGATCATTGCCCGGCAGCCTGGCCACAATATTCGCCGATTCCACCGCCTCCTTGATCACTTTGGTCTTTGCCTGGATGGACACCGCCAGCGGGAACCGGGGCAGTTGTTTGCGATCTTTCGCAATGTCGAGAATCTCTTTGAACGTGTGCCCTGAGCCTTCAAACAGCTTCCCGGCCTTTTCCGGATTGAAAGTAATTGAAGTTTGCTCCCCGGCCGTCTCATCAAATTCCTTGCCCTGCAAACTCATGCTGGGATGCAGCCGGTTGACGGCGATGCGCGACCAGGGAATATCCATCGATGCAGGATTGAGGACGGTCACGAATCCCACTGCGCCCGCCTTCTTAAACGTCTTCCAGCGTTCGCTGGGAGATTGATAATGAGATGAGAGCGCACCCGGAATTTCCGCCGGCGAGCCTGCCATGATCACCGCCACTTTACCTTTCAGATCGAGCCCTGCAAGATCGCTGTAATTCTTCTCCGGCACATCCATTCCATAGCCTACGAACACCAGCGGCGCTTCCACAGATGGAGCAAGATCGATGCGCGTGCTGAAAATTGCGTCATTACCGAGCGCCAGCGGCTCGGCTTTGCCATTGCGTACCAGCGCCAGGCTGGAATTCTTTTCATCGAGGGTCCGCGATTCAAACTTTACCGGTTGGTAGAACCCGTTGCTTCCCGCAGGCTGCAAGCCATTGCTCTTGAGTTGCTCCACGACGTAGGCTTCTGCTCTTTTGAGGCCCGCGCTGCCGGTCTCACGGCCCTCCATGTTGTCATCGGCCAGCACCTTCACATAACTCCACCAGCTCTTGCCATCAAAATGACTCTGATCCTGTTGAGCCGCTCCGGCAAAAGCCAGCAACAAGCAGACAGCGAGAAGCAACACGCTTTTCTTCATCTTGAATCCTCCAACGAACAGCAAAGCATAACAGGGGAATTGGGTAAATGGGTAAGAGTGTAATTGGGTAAATGAAGTCGGGGAATTCAGGTGACTGGTAATTTGCATTGCCTGAGCTTTATCGGCGCAAATCAGCGTCATCAGCGGTAAGGTTTTGGTTCCTTTGCGCCCTTTGCGGTAATAACAACGATGAATTTAGCTGCTATAGTGCTGGTCCGCTGCCTGCAGCGTCTGTGACACAGTCTGGGCGTACTTCTTGAGCTTATTCATGGAAACTTCCAGCGCGGTGGCTTTGTCCTGCAACCCGCGTCCCTGCGCAACCCTCTTTACCTGCTCGGCTTCCAGGTTTACGCGCTCCAGCGTGCTTAGCAGATAGGTGAGCGCATCCGCATGGGGCTTCCATAGATATGCTGAGGTGGCTTTCTGGTTGTACTCATCCACTTCCACGATCATGCGCGAGAGATAGGCCACCATGATCATAATGACGTTGGCGTAATCCGCCCTGAAGCTTTTTTCGCCGTGATACTCCGCGCGAAACGCCTCCACCTCCGCCGCGCTCAGCACCAGCTTGTTCTTTTTCACCGGGACGATATGCGCCAGCTTGGCATCCGTGTTGCGTACGTGGTTTTTGATCATCTCCCGCGTGCTGTGAATCTTGCCTTCATGTACGGCATTCTGCACTGCCTGTGATGGAGGCACGGCCAGCACTTCAGGCTGGCTCTGATTCGGCGAAGGTCTGGGCTCCGGCGGTTGCATGGGAGTAGAAGCCTGAGGCACCGCAGAGGCCAATGGCTGCAGCACAAATGCCGCCTGAGGAATGACCGGAGCCGCCACTGCCGGCCGTGGCGCTTCGGGTGTTGCCGTACGCGGAGGAATAGGCGCATAAGTAGTGCGTCCTGTCCGCTTGCTGTCTACGGCCTTCTTATACTTGGATACTTTGCGGAACTGGTCCTGGGAGTTCTGATAATCCTCCAGCAGAATCTGCTCCTGCTGCGTCTCCAGCTCAGTCAGATGCTTCACCGTGATGTCGCCTTCCACGCGGGTCAGAATGCTGCCGCCCTCGCGCTGCACATTCTCGGCAAAGGTCTTGATCTGGCGTGTGGCATTGTGGAAGAGATCGTCGAACTTTCTGCCGAAGACATCATTCCATACGGCAATGTGGGCCAGCGAATCCGGATGGTAGAACGATTTCCCCAGCGACTGCTTCAACTCACGGACGCGCTGCACCATGGCCGAATCGGTGATCTGGTCAAAATTCCGGAATTCTTCCAGCTCCTGGTGAAAATATTCAAATTCGCGCAGAAGCTGCACATGTTCGGCCGGTATGGAATCGAAATGCACGTCGCCGAGTGCGCGATAGATCTCACCTTCAAAAGCCAGTGCCGCCTCGGAGAGATAGTAATAAGAAGCGTCAGTCTCCGGACGTCCCCACTTATGAGGCGAATCTTCTGCAGGATTGCGGAACAGGTAGGTGCTCACGCAGTCGATCTTGTCGCGATCGCCGGCGCGTCCGGAAGCCTTACCCACGAAGTAACGCAGAAGGGCATGCGCAGCCTCGATGTTGGAAGTGCGCTTCAACGCGTCCCGCACCATGGGAGGCGTGATCGCCATATCCAGCAGGTCAAGCCACAGCTTCAGGCTGTAGGATGCTTCAGGTGAGTTTTCCTGGCCTTGTTCAGCCGCACCGATTCCAACCGGCACAGGCACAGCATGTCCTAACTGCTTTTCCAGCAGGGACACGTAGAAACCGTGCACTGTAATAAGGTCTTTCAATTCTTTTAGGGACTCCTGTCCCACGGCTGAACTCCTGCGTAAAAAAACCTTGGCAAAGGGGAGAGTTTAAAGTGGTGATAGTGTACCCCAGCCCCACCAGGCATACAATCAAGGGTAATTCCGGTTTAAATTGTCCGGCCAGATAAAGGCTATCCTACCCCGAAATAAAGCGTAATGCCAGATTACTTTCCGCTTTTCAGTAAACATCCCCACACACTTGGTGGAAGCCCCGTGGCGGAAGGGGAACCATGATGGCTCAAAAACTGGGTTTTAGCCCTGGCCTTGGCCTACTCTATTTGTTTCCACCCAATACCAGCTTGGCGATGGTCTGGAGCTGCATATTGGAAGTGCCTTCGTAAATTTTGCCTATCTTGGCATCCCTGTAATATTTCTCCACCGGGTAATCCTTGGTAAATCCGTACCCGCCATAAATCTCTACCGCCAGCGAGGCCACCCGCTCGGCCACCTGTGAGGCAAACAGTTTGGTCATGGCGGCCTCTTTTACAAAGTTCATACCTGCATCTTTCATGCGCGCGGCGTTGTACACCAGCATCCTGACGGCTTCAATCTCGGTGGCCATCTGCGCCAACTGAAATTGAATACCCTGAAAATCGGAAATAGTTTTGCCGAATTGTTTGCGTTCCTGCGAATAGCGCAACGCATGCTCCCACGCGCCCCGCGCCAGCCCCAGCATCTGCGCGCCGATCCCGATGCGGCCTTCATTCAGCGTCTCGATGGCGATCTTGTATCCCTTGCCCACCTGACCCAGCACGTTCTCTTTCGGCACCCGGCAATCTTCCAGGATCAGCTCGCAGGTGCTCGATGCCCGGATTCCCAGCTTGTCTTCTTTCTTCCCTACGCTGAAGCCGGGGAAATTCTTCTCCACGATGAACGCGGTAATGCCCTTGTATCCCGCCGAAGGATCGACTGTGGCCAGCAGGATAAATATTCCGGCCTCCTTGGCATTGGTGATCCACAGCTTGCGGCCATTCAGAACGTATTCACTGCCTTTCAGTTCGGCGCGTGTCTGCAATGCAAACGCATCTGATCCCGATGCTGCTTCGCTGAGCGCGTAGGCGCCCACGGTGTTGCCGGCCATCCTGGGCAGATAACGCTTCTTCTGTTCTTCCGTAGTCCAGCGCAGCAGGGCATTGTTCACCAGCGTGTTCTGCACGTCCACAATCACTCCCGCCGAGGGATCGACGCGCGAGATTTCCTCCACCGCCAGAATGGATTCGAAGAAAGTTCCGCCCGCCCCGCCGTACTGCTCCGGAATCTCGATGCCCATCATCCCCAGTTGAAAGAACTGGTCGATCAGGCTGTGCTCGAATACGCCTTTTTCATCCATCTCCCTGACCTTTGGACGGATACTCTCATCGGCAAACTGGCGCACGTTGTCACGGAACAGAAGTTCATCTTCGGTCAGCGCCACCAGGGGTTGCGGCGCAGGAAGGCTCGGGGCTGCTACTTGGGCCATGGCAGTTCCTCAATACAGAATTCGACAAACTCAAAATTGTAACACTCACCGGATGGACTGTACTTGGCATTACGACAACATTGCTGCTCCCTCAGTGCGATGCTCTCTCCCTGTTGTCGTTGTCATGAAATCAAGCAAGCGCCTGAACAGTGCTTCCCCAACCGTGTTCTATAGCGCGCAGCGAAGGATCACTAACCATCATCGTGCTTTCAGCCTCGCAGGGTTTCAAGTGTGACGGGGTTGAGCATCACGTCAACAGCCACGAGCCGCAGGAATTGCTCAACCTGCTGCCTGAACTCTTCGGTGACCCCCGCAGCAGCGCCTCATGATCTCTGCATAATCTGTACTGCGGTAAAAAACGTTTGATTGTGGCCTTCACTACGCTGTGTTGCTCCGTGGCGAGATTCTCCCCACTTGACGCAATCTCCTTCACACTTTTTAATCCTAAACATGCGCATCGCTTTCTTAGGAATGGGAATCATGGGACGGCCGATGGCCGCCAACCTCGTCAAAGCCGGACACGAAGTCACCGTCTGGAACCGCACTCCCGGCAAAGAAGTCGCCGGTGCAACCGCTGCCTCTACTCCTGCGGAGGCTGCCCAAGATAAAGATGTAGTGTGGCTGTGCGTCTCTGATACCAAAGCCGTCGAACAGACATTGTTCGGCGCGCAGGGCGCGGTGCAGGCATTGAAGCCGGGTGCCATCGTAGTGGACTCCAGCACCGTCTCGCCTTCCGCCAGTGTGCAATTCGCGGAAAGAGTTCGCCAGCGAGGCGCTGACTTCCTCGATGCGCCGGTTACCGGCTCAAAGAACGGAGCGGAAGCCGGAACGCTCATCTTTATCGTCGGAGGCAAACAAGAAATCATTGCCAGAATTCAGCCGCTCTTCAGCGTCATGGGCAAGCAATTCATCCACATGGGCGAAAACGGCAAAGGACTCGCCGCCAAGCTCGCCCAGAACCTGCAGATTGCTTTCATTTTTGAAGGCCTTGCCGAAGGACTCACCCTGGCCACCAAGATGGGCGTGAAACCGGAGAAGCTGATTGAGCTGATTCAAGCCTCCATGATCCGCTCGGGCGTGGCCGAATACAAAGCGCCCTTTATCCTCAGGAGAGATTATTCACCCAATTTTCCGCTGCGCCTCATGCACAAAGATATGCACCTCATGATGGACGCCGCCCGCGAAAACGGAGTAAAGCTTCCCGGCCTCGAAAAGATCGATGAGATTTACGAAGAAGCCAGCCGCGCCGGCCATGACGATCTCGACTACGCCGCGACTATCATGTTGCTCGAAGAATGGGCCGGAATCGGCAAGCCCGCATGAAAGACAACCTGATGAGTCAAACCTGATTCCAGCAAAATGATTCTCGAGAATTTGGTAACTGAGTCATTTGGTAAATGGGTAAATGAATCTGCCACATTCCCCATCCTATTCTTCCCTCTGCGGCCTCTGCGTTTCTCTGCGGTAAAGGGTTTTCTTGCTGGGCCGTGAAATCAGGAAAGGAATCTGGCTCCAAACACCGGCGTGGTTTCCGGCCAGTTATTCAGCACTCTGCGCACCACGTGCGCGACTCGCTGGCTCGATTTCAGCATAGGTGTGCCTGAAGTTTGAAAGGTGATCTCAACCCTGGAATTCACTTCCAGCATCTGCCCTGAGGAGAAGAGCACACCACTTTCACTCAGGTTCAGGGTTTCACCGGACGACCAGTCTTCCTGTCCTTCCAGGCGATAGCGCAGCGGAATTTGGAGCGGGTGGCGTACCGCTCTTTTGACCCATAGGTCCGGCCTTTGCGCTCGGCCAGTGGCGCTGTTGACCATATTCACTTTTTACATCTCCGGAGATCAGGCTGGCTAGCGAAGCCCGATCCGTTTCGGCGATTCTTGTTAGATCTGAGGGACAAACATTCTTCAGTTGCGGGAGAGTTTGCGCGAGAGAATTCATCCTGTCAAGCCATAAAAATTCACAGGCAAACTGTTTAATTAAAGTGCTTTAATCTCTCTTTCCTTTTGCGTTCTTTGTCCTGAAAATCAAAAATGCATCTGCCGGATTGCCTACTCGGTTCACGAAAATGGTCGCGGCCAAAGTGCTACAATATCCCGTTACGCGCGAATAGCTTGCAGACAGCCGATTTTGAATCTGCACCCTCTGTGCGTACATCGAATTACTAGTAGGACGTAGGCTTCAACAACCCCGTAGGTCGGGCACGAACCTGTGCAGTGGACCTACTGGAGCCTGCGGAGCTTTCAACATCTCCGTTCCGCAGACACCGCGCTGTGGGACTGAAGGCGGAAAAAGAAAAATGTCAGTTGCTATTGCTCCCACAATCGAGCGGCCAGAGACCTGTTCTCTCGATAATTACCTTGTCCTTCCTGATTACAGCATGGACCAGCGTATCGCTGCGGCCAGACGCCTTCTCGGCGCCAGCACCATCATTCTTGGCCATCATTACCAGCGCGATGAAGTCATCCGCTTTGCCGACTTCCGCGGCGATTCCTACAAACTTTCTGAAGAGGCTGCGCGGGCCAATGCCCGCTACATTGTGTTCTGCGGCGTGCACTTCATGGCCGAAAGCGCAGACGTCCTGGCCCAGGACGGCCAGCAGGTAATCCTGCCTGACCTCAATGCCGGATGCTCCATGGCAGACATGGCCGAGATCGGCCAGGTTGAAAGCTGCTGGGAGCAGTTGGTTGATTTGGGATTGACCGATGAGCGGGGCAATGGCATTACCCCTCTCACCTACATGAACTCCACCGCAGCCATCAAGGCATTCTGCGGCGAACGCGGCGGCCTGGTCTGCACCTCATCGAATGCCGCTGGGGCCTTCCGATGGGCCTTTTCCCGCACCCAGAAGATTCTCTTCCTTCCTGATCAGCACCTCGGACGCAACACCGCCTATGCCATGGGCCTTCCGCTGAACGAATATGTGGTCTGGGATCCCTACATGATCATGGGCGGCGTTACTCCTGAGCGGCTGCGCCAAGCCAAAGTCATCCTGTGGAAAGGCCACTGCTCCGTGCATCAGCGCTTCCTGCCCGAGCATGTGGACAAGGTTCGCACCCGCTACCCCGGAATCCAGGTTATCGTTCATCCTGAGTGCCGTTGGGAAGTCTGCCAGAAGGCTGACGGTATCGGCTCCACCGAGCGCCTGATCAAGATCATTCAAGATGCGCCATCAGGAAGCCGGTTTGCGGTCGGCACTGAAATTCATCTGGTGAACCGTATGGCTAAAGAATTCGCTCATCAGAATAAGAAGGTCATCACGCTCGACGACTCCGGCTGCCTCTGCACCACCATGTTCCGTATTTCTCCCCAGCACCTCTGCTGGGTGTTGGAAAACCTGCTGGAAGACAACGTAGTCAACCGTATCCAGGTCCCGGCAGACGTAAAACACTGGGCCCGCGTAGCCCTGGATCGCATGCTGGAGATCGCATAATTAAGAGTGGGTAATTGGGTAAATTGGTAAATGGGTAAATTTAAAGATTTCGGTTTCATTTACCCAATTACCAAATTACTCATTTACCAAATTCCGTCGGTACTCTTGCCACCCATCATGAACTGAGTAGAATTGACTTATGGCCAAACAGAAAACATTCACACTTGCAGAGGCGCAGACGCTTCTGCCCGTCCTGAAGTCCCTGCTCAAGCGCGGCATGGACGCCAAGATCATCATCGAGCAGACCGAGAAAGAGCTTCAGGACCTGAAACACCGCATCCTCCTCAGCGGCGGCCTGATGGTGGATGTGCCCGCAACCGCCCGCAAGCGCGCTGAATCTGACAAAGCCGTTCAGGACGCCAAAGACGCTCTCGCCGAAATCGAAGCCATCGGCGTACAGATCAAAGACCTCGATGTTGGCCTTCTCGATTTTCCCTGCGTTGTCGATGATGAAATCGTCTTGCTGTGCTGGAAGTATGGCGAAGAAAAGATTGAATACTGGCATGGCGTGGAAGAAGGCTTCCGCGGACGCAAACCTATCGACGAACGCATCCTCAAAGGCAAAAAGCGCGAAAAACCCAACTGAAGGAAATGGGTAACGGGTAAATTGGGTAAATGAAGTTCCTTCGCGCCCTTTGCGGTAAATCACAAATATAGTCCGCTCGCATGAGATTGAAGGTTTACGAGAGTAAAAAGCTCTTGGCAACTCCCCTCATCGCACGTACTATTGTCTCACCAGACTTATCAGCAGACAGATACTCCCCCTCGCCTGTCTTCGTGGTAATCACCGCGGCTCCACAGTTGCTCTCCGTTCACAACACAACCTTAGGAGAAACTCATAATGGCTGAACTTGATGTCAATCATCTAAGAACTTTGATGGCACAGCAAAAGGCGCGCTGGGTGGCTGATGTTACGCCCCTGTCGCATCTTTCCATGGAGCAGAAAAAACGCAGGCTGGGGGCCACTCCTCCGGAGAATACTCCAACACTGGCGGAACGCGAGCGTCTCGCGCGCGCCAGGCTGCCTTTCAGGAGTGTAGGTGCCGCGGGAGCAGCGCCTGCCTTCCATCCTCAATCGTGGGACTGGCGCAACGTGCACGGCCAGAACTACATCACTTCAATAAAAGATCAATCATCCTGCGGTTCCTGTGTGGCCTTTGGATCCATCGCCACCGTTGAAGGCACTTTGCGTGTCATTCAGCAGAGCCCCAATTACCAGGTAGACCTCTCTGAGGCGCAGTTGTTCTATTGTCATGCGCGCAGCCAGGGGAGAAACTGCGATAACGGCTGGTGGCCCGATAAAGCCATGCAATGCCTCTATCAGCCTGGAGTTGCCGACGAGGCTTGCTATCCTTATACTCCGGGCGATCAGAATTGCACCCATCTCTGCTCTGACTGGCAGCACCGCGCCGTGAGAATTACCGGTTTTCATTCCATCAGCAATCTTGATGAGATGAAAGCCTGGCTCTCCACTCGCGGCCCGCTCAGCACATGCTTCACCGTCTATGACGATTTCTTCTCCTATCGCTCCGGCGTCTATCACCATGTGACCGGTGATTTGGCCGGCGGACACTGTGTCTGCGTTGTCGGCTATGACGATGCGGCGCAGTGCTGGATCTGTAAAAACAGTTGGGGGCTGGGATGGGGCGATGCCGGATTTTTCCGGATCAACTACGGTGACAGCGGCATCGATCACGAGATGTTCGCCGTGGAAGGCGTTGCCGCCATCAAGATCACCCTGGCCGATACTGCCATCGGAGCGCCTGCTCTGGTGAATATCAATGACACCATTCTCGCCATCGCCTGGACCGGAACTGATTCCGGCCACCATCTCAACGTGATGGGCTCGCGCGATGAAGACTTCAACTTCACCAACAAAGTCATCCTGCATGAGACCAGCATCGATGGTCCCGGCTTCGCCTTCGGCAGCGGAAGGGCGTACATCGCCTGGACGGGCACCGATTCCGGCCATCACCTGAACTGCATCTCCGCGCCGGACTGCCAGAACTTCTCCAACAAGGTCACCATGGCCGATACCAGCCGCTTCGGGCCTGCTCTTGCCTTTGGCAATAACAAGCTCTGGATCGCCTGGGTTGGCACGGATTCCGGCTGGAGCCTGAATGTGATGTCATCGGTCGATGGCATGCACTGGCAGGATAAAGTCACGCTCCACGAAAGTTCAGACTCTGCGCCGGACCTGGTTTTCCTGCGGGGCAAACTGTATCTGCTCTGGCAGGGAACTGACTCCAACAGCAGCCTTAACATCCTGGAATCCACCGATGGCGTTCACTGGGGGAACAAGGTCACGCTTCATGACAGCAGTGACTTCCATCCCGCCTTGACAGCTACACAAAGTGAACTGATTCTGTCGTGGACCGGACGCGACAGCAGCCACCACCTCAACACTTTGCGTTCCCCTGGCCCAACCAATGGCTTTGGAAACAAGCTCGTCTATGGCGACACCAGCGTTGCCGGCCTTGGATTGGTGTACTTCCGCGGTAAGGTCTATATCGCCTGGACAGGCACCGACTCCGGCCATCACCTCAACGTGATGAAACTGCCGTACGTTTAAACTTCAACCCGCGAGGCCCGGCAACCCCGGGCCTCGCTCTTTATAACGATATGCCCAACACCTTCCGCTTCGATGATTCCGGCAAAACGCTGCACGTTCCCGCCGGAGATGAAATCCAGGTGCAGCTTGAAGAGACGCCAACTACCGGCTATCGCTGGCAAGTGGCTGGCATAGACGACGGGGTGCTCTCTCCGCAAGGTTCCAGCTTCAGTCCGGGAACCGCCATCGGCGCTGCCGGGATGCGAACCTTCGTCTTTCGCGCAGAGCGGCCCGGCACGGCCACACTCAACCTGCGCCTTCAGCGCCCCTGGGAAGACGAAAAATCCTCCCTCAAAAACTTTCAGGTCACAATCATAGTGGACAAATGATCTCCCCTCGATCGGTGTTCATCAGCGTTCATCAGCGGGAAATCAAATGTCTTGGCCGGATTGCATTCGCGGTTCACCAGAATGTGTCATGCCTGAATTCTAGTCGTGCGTCACATCATCGGTAATAACGTGTGTAAATGCAAACGTCTGGTTCTGACCACCGGTGATGTGTGCAATCTCCTCGGCTGTCAATGTGCGCGCACCTGTCCGGCTGAATACTCTGTTGTTCTCTGATTGGATCGTCATTGGTCTCTCCTTTAATTCGTACCCGACGAGTAATCTCACCGCCAGCATAGCAATGGCAACGCAAAATCAAGCGTCTGTCTCTTTCTGTGCCGTTTTCAGGAAAATTAACTCATCTCCCGCGATCAGCGTTTATCAGCGTCCATCAGAAAAGCTACTTCACTCACAAACCAGTATTTATCGGCTGCTTTCATTTACCCATTTACCAAATTACCCATTTACCCAATCTCCTTGGTTATAGGTGCTAATCTGTTCCCATGCGCGTTCTCATCGCCGGTGGTGGCACCGGCGGACACGTTATCCCGGCGCTCGCCATTGGGCGCGAACTGGAGGCCAGCTATAATGCCGAACTGCTCTTCGTGGGCACCGCCCGGGGAATTGAAAACCGCCTGGTCCCTAGAGCGGGTTACAAGCTGGAGATGATCAAAGTCGGGGCGCTGAAGAATGTCAGTCTCATTACCCGCCTGCGTACTCTGTTCGACCTGCCGCTGGCCATTCTCCATTCACGCCAGCTCATCCGCCGGTTTCATCCTGATGTCGTCATCGGCGTGGGCGGATACGCCTCCGGTCCCGCCATGGCCGCCGCCATTCTCGGCGGAATTCCCACACTCGCGTTCGAGCCGAACTATGTTCCCGGCTTCGCCAACAGGATTGTCGGCAAGCGCGTCTCCGCGGCCGCAGTCCACTTCGAGCACACCAGGCAGTTCTTCCGCAATGCCCGTGTAGTCGGCGTACCCGTCCGGTCCGAGTTCTTCACCGTCCCGCCGGCCACCGATCATCCGCCAACCTTGCTGGTCTTTGGCGGAAGCCAGGGGGCGCATGCGATTAACCAGGCTGTCACGGCAGCGCTCCCGGAAGTGCTACGACAAATTCCCGGCATGCACGTCATCCACCAGACTGGAGAGCGCGACTATAATGACGTGCAGGCAGCCTACAAAAGCGCGGGAGCTTCGGCGGAAGTTTCAGTTTTCATTGACAATATGCCCCAGGCCTTTGCCCGGGCCGATCTTCTGGTTTGCCGGTCAGGCGCCAGCACGGTAGCGGAAGTCACAGCGGCAGGGAAGCCGGCAATTTTTATTCCGTTTCCCCGCGCTGCCGATGACCATCAGCGCCGCAATGCTGAAGCCATCGCTGAAGCTGGAGCCGCGGTGCTGATATTGGAATCGGAGCTGACGCCCTACGGGCTGACGCAAACCATCGCGCAGTTGATGTCAGATAAAGGTCGCCTGCATGCAATGTCAGAGAAGGCCAGAGCGTTGTCACACAAAGACGCCGCCGCCCAAGTCGCCCAAATGGCCGCCGACCTCGCCAAATCATCGGGAGATCGGGAGATCGGGTGATCGGAAAAGCAAAACCTTTCCAACACAGCATGGCGAGCCACAACCAAAGGCTTTAACCGCAGAGGACGCAGAGGACGCAGAGGTAACAAAAGTAGTTGATGTGGATTTGATCTGGCACTGTTTTTGTTCCCTCAAGACTTTCGGTCCGCCAAGCTGGACTTGGAAGATAAAACAGCAGGAAAATTCTTCGCAGGAATACAAGAATTTTAGATATAGCAATACAGAGGAAGGGAGTAAACGGAGGGATGGATGATTGTGTGATCCTTTATCTGAAATTCCCCAAAAGATCTGTGTTGATCTGTGTTCATCTGTGGTGAATGATTTGTTACCTTTGCGCCCTTCGCGGACTTTGCGGTAAATAGCTAACGAGTATGTTTGCCAAAATCCAGCGCGTCCATTTCGTCGGTATCGGCGGCATCGGCATGAGCGGTATTGCCGAGGTACTGCTGACCCTTGGCTACAAGGTCTCCGGCTCCGACCTGAAGTATTCCTCCGTCACCGAGCGCCTTGCCAACCTGGGCGCCATCATCTTTGAAGGACATCGCCCCGAAAACATTACCGGCGCAGAAGTCGTGGTCACCAGCTCTGCCGTCAAGCCCGATAATGCTGAGGTGAAGGCCGCCCACGCTCACCTCATTCCGGTGATCCCCCGTGCCGAGATGCTGGCCGAACTCATGCGCCTGAAATACGGCATCGCCATCGCCGGAATGCACGGCAAGACCACCACCACCAGCATGGTGGCCGCCGTGCTTGCCGGAGGCGGACTCGATCCCACCGTAGTCGTCGGTGGCCGCGTGGATGCCATGGGCTCCAATGCCCGCCTGGGCAAATCGCACTATCTCGTGGCTGAGGCCGACGAGAGTGACCGTTCCTTCCTGAAGCTCTCGCCCATTCTCGCCGTGGTCACCAACATCGACCGCGAACACATGGACTGCTATCGCGACATGCAGGACGTCGAGCAGGCCTTCGTCGATTTCGTCGACCGCGTCCCTTTTTATGGCATGGTGGTGATCTGCCATGACGATGAGCGGCTGCGCTCGCTTCTGCCGCGTCTCGCCCGCCGCGCCATCACCTATGGCCTGAGTCCGGATTCCGACTTCCGCATCTCGCGCAGCCAGATTCAATGCGGCAGCGCCAATCGCCATTACTCCCACTTCACCGTGGAATACCGGAGCAAATCCCTCGGCGACTTCCATCTGCAGGTGCCCGGCAACCATAATGTGCTGAACGCCACCGCCGCCGTCGCCGTGGGCATCGGCCTCGATATCCCGCCGGACAAGATCCGCGACGCCCTCGAAAGCTTCCGCGGAGTCGATCGCCGTTTTGAGCTCAAGGGCCGTGTGTCTGATATCAGTGTGATCGATGATTACGGGCACCATCCCACGGAGATTCGCGCCACCCTGGCCGCTGCCCGCCAGTGCGGCTTCAACCGCATTCATGTAGTGTTTCAGCCGCACCGCTACTCCCGCACCCGCGACCTCCTCGACGAATTCGGCGCCTCCTTCTCTGATGCCGACACCGTTCAGGTGCTCGACATCTACGCCGCCAGCGAACCGCCCATCGAGGGCATCAGCGGCGAGTGCGTAGCCGAAGCCATCCGGAGCCTGGGGAAAAAAGATGCGAGCTACGTTTCATCCTTTGATCAAGCCGCTCACCGTCTCGCCTCCATCGCCCAAAGCGGCGACATGATTCTCACCCTGGGCGCAGGCAGCGTCTCCCAGCTAGGCCCCCAAGTCCTCGAATACCTGAAATCCCACAAGACCGCAAAATCCGCATAGAAATGCAACTGCCAAGGACGCAAGGAAACAAAACCAAAAACCTGACCACTGATGACACTGATTAAACTGATTAACACCGATAAAACTTGCAGGACTTCAAGATCACCCGATCACGTATGATGTCCCGATCTTACTTGCGTTCGCATCCGTCCCTCTGATGGAGTTAAGGGGCTGACTGCTGACTGCTGAGTGCTGACTGCTGACTGCTGAGTGCTGACTGCTGACTGCTGAGTGCTGACTGCTGACTGCTATTACCTTCGCGTCCTTGGCGGTCAATAACCAAGAAAATCCGGTTTCCACAGAAAAAACTAGGATAAAAACCTAGAAAACAGGTATATTGCTCTTTGGCGCAACTCCGTTAACCAAAATTTTGAATGGCGCGCGATCAAGCTGAGTTCTACGGTCAGGACGAGCCTCGCACTTCCGTGGCTGCCCGCGAGCGGGCGGGCCATGCTGATCGTCTTTCCTCACGCGCCATCGAGCTTGACGACGCCGAAGACACCCAGTTCCTGCGCACTGAGAAGCGCGTCCCTGTACGCCGCAGCCCTCTTCCGAAAAAAGCTGAAGCCCGCGTCAAGAGAGCTCTCGCCATTGCTGCCGTAGTCTTTGTCTTCGGCAGCGCCGCGCTCGCTACCTATCGTTATGGTGTTCACTCCTGGCGCTTCCGCATCGAGTCCAGCGACAGCATCGAAATCTCCGGCGTGCAGAACGCCTCCCGCGCTCACGTCATGGACGTAGTCGGCGCCGACATCGGCCGCAACATCTTCTTTGTCCCGCTTGAAGACCGCAAGCATCAGCTCGAACAGATTCCCTGGGTGGAATCCGCTACCGTCATGCGCCTGCTGCCTAACCGTATTGCCATCCAGATTCAAGAGCGCACACCCGTTGCCTTCGTCCAGATCGGCTCCAAAATCAATTTGATCGATGCTCACGGTGTAGTCATGGGACTTCCCGCCAGCAGGCAGAGCAAGTATTCCTTCCCGGTGATTCAGGGTATCGCCGAGACCGAGCCGTTCTCTTCGCGCAATGCCGCCATGAAGATTTACAACCGGCTGGTGCATGAGCTTGATTCCGAGGGCAGCAACTCGCAGCAGTTGAGCGAAGTCGATCTCTCCGACCCTGAGGACGTGAAGGTCACCGCCAATGATTCCGGCGGGGCCGTGGTGATCCACCTGGGCAATTCAGATTTTCTTGCGCGCTACAAGCTGTACGTGGCCCACATCGCGGAATGGCGGCAGCAGTTCCAGAACCTGCAGTCCATCGATCTCCGCTATGAAGGCCAGATCATCGTGAACCCAGACGCAAACAATACTAACCATGCCGCACCAGCGGGAGACAGGCCGGTCCCCACGCCCGTGCGGCACAAAAAGAGATAAAGATGATGATGAACGCCAAGCCCGATCAGCGTAATCAGCGTTCATCAGCGGCAAAAAACTAAATGTCTCAGCCGGATTGCATTCGCGGTTCACGAGGATGTTCAGGGCTGAGTGCTGAATGCTAATTGCTGAGTGCTGACAATGAAACCGCAGAACAACACCATTACCGTCCTCGACATCGGCAGCGCCAAAACCGTCGCCCTGATTTGTGAAATCGGCGACTCCGGCCTGCGCTACCGTGGCCATGCCTCGATCGAATCGCGCGGCTCGCGCAAGGGCATCATTACCGAGCTCGATAAGGCCGTGCAGAGCGTCCACCGGGCTGTAACCGAAGCCGAGAAAGTTGCCGAGTGCACCGTCGGCAATGCCGTGGTCTCCATCGGCGGCCCGCATATTAAAGGTATAACCAGCCGCGGAGGCATCTCCCTGGGCTCGCGTCCGCGCGAGGTCAGCCGTGAGGATATCCGCAACTGTGTCGAGAAGGCCCGCTCCGTCACCCTGCCGCCCGACCGCGAGATTCTTCATCTGCTGCCGCAGGAGTTCATCCTCGACGATCAGCCCGGTGTCCGCGATCCCGCGGGCATGATGGGTTGCAAACTGGAGGTCAACCTGCACCTGGTGACCGCCTCTTCCAGCGCCATGCAGAACGTGATCACCGTGGCCAACCGCGCCGGAGTCCACGTGGATAACACTGTCTACGAAGCGCTGGTGGCCGCCGACTCCACTTTGCGCGCCGACGAGAAAGAACTCGGTGTCTGCCTCGCCGACATCGGCGCCGGATCCACCGACCTGATGCTCTATTACGAAGGCATGGCCATCCACAGCGGAGTCGTTCCCGTAGGCGGCGACCACTTCACCAACGATGTTGCCGTGGGCCTGCGCACGCCGCTGGTGGAGGCCGAAAAGATCAAGAAGGCTTTTGGCCACACTGTCAGCAGCAAAGTCCCGGAGAGCAATGAGATTGAAGTGCCGGCTGTGGGTGACCGTCCATCGCGGCTGATGCCTCAGCGCTTCCTTGCCGAGATATTGGAGCCGCGCGCCGTCGAGCTGTGCGAACTGATGCGCGATCACCTGCAGCATGCAGGCGTGCTCGATCTCTGCGGCGCCGGCATGGTGCTCGCCGGAGGCGGCTCGCGCCTCACCGGCCTGGGAGAAGTCTGCGAGCAGGTGCTGAAGCGCCCCATCAGGATGGCCTCTCCGGTTCCGCTATCCAGGCTGCCGGTACAGTTGGCCGAACCCGAGTTCGCAACCCTAGTTGGCCTGGCGATGTACGCGCACCGGACCACCGTAGCCCGTATCTCCCAAGATAACGGTCTCGGCTCCCGTCTGCGCGCCATCTGGGCCAAACTAGGCGCATGATGGAGAGTTGGTAAATGAGTCATTTGGCAATGGGTAAATTGAAAAAGCAAATGCATAGGTTCTTCGGCCAAAACCGGGCCTCAGAATGACAAGGCTGTTCACGGGCTGAATGCTGAGTGCTGGCATCCAGCGCCAAAGCTTTCGCCGGGTTGTCATGACTGGCATAGGTCACGAGAATCAGCGCCGTAGGCCAATGCGCCGATTTAATGGACGGTTTAAACGTCGGAAACAACAGCGCCGTAGGCGCAAAACAGGTTAGCCCGGTGCGTAAGCGCCGGGGAATAAGGTAAAAGAGGCGAACAGAGCCCCGTAGGGGCGACACAGGTTTTGCTAAAAGCTAAACGCTAGAAGCCAGCAGCTAAAAGCTGTTTCTCTGGAGTAAACATGACTGACGAAAACAACGAAGTCCGCATTCATTTCAACGAAGACCCCGGCAATAACGCCAAGATCAAAGTCATCGGCGTCGGCGGCGGCGGCGGCAACGCCGTCAACCGCATGATCTGCGCCGGTGTCGAAGGCGTGGAATTTGCGGTTGCCAATACCGACCTGCAGGCGCTGCAGATGTCGCGCGCGCCGGTAAAGATCCAGCTGGGCACCAAGCTCACTAACGGCCTGGGCGCGGGCGCCAATCCTGAAGTCGGCCGCCGTGGCGCTCTCGAAGACGCTGAAAAGATCATCGAGGCCCTCGAAGGCGCGGACATGGTCTTTGTCACCGCCGGTCTCGGCGGAGGCACCGGCACCGGCGCCGCTCCCATCATCGCCTCGCTGGCCAGCGAGATGGGCGCGCTCACCGTCGCTGTGGTTACCAAGCCCTTCGCCTTTGAAGGCAAGCGCCGCCTCTCCCAAGCCGAGCGCGGCCTCGCCGAACTCATCGACAGTGTGGATACCACCATTGTCATTCCCAACGAGAAGCTGCTGGCCGTCGCCCAGAATGCCGGCTTCTTCGAGTCCTTCCGCATCGCCGACGACATCCTGCGCCAGGCCGTGCAGGGCATCTCCGACATCATTACCATTCCCGGCATCATCAACCGCGACTTCGCGGACGTGAAGACCATCATGGCCGGCATGGGCTACGCCGTGATGGGCACCGCCACCGCCAAGGGCGAGCGCCGCGCCATCGAAGCCGCCCAGGCCGCCATCGCCTCACCGCTGCTCGAAGCCGGGGCCATCGACGGCGCCCGCGGCATCCTCATCAACATCACCGGCTCCAGTTCGCTCAAGCTCTCCGAGGTGAACGAAGCCTCGACCATCGTCCAGAGCGCCGCCCATGAAGACGCCAACATCATCTTCGGCGCGGTGCAGGATGAAAAGATGAAGGACGAAGTCAAGATCACCGTAATCGCCACCGGCTTCAAGACCGACGCGCCGCAAAGAAAAGAGCGCGCGGTAGGTGCAGCAGCCGCTGCGATCTCGAATGCCCGTACCGTTTCCGCCTACCAGACCTCTCCCGCTCCCCCGCCCGTCGTTTCCCGCATCCACGGCAACAGCGTAAACGGCGGAGCCAGTGGGATAAATGGCGCAAATGGCGCGGGAAACGGCAGCACCGCAGCCAGCGGCTACAACGGGACAAACGGTACCAACGGCCCGAACGGGGTTCGCACATTAGGCAGCGGCATAGGCGACGTCTACGCCATCCCCCCGGCCCGTCCAGCCGGACCCACCCGCGAAAAACCCAGCCTGGAATCAGTGAAAGAAGCGGTGAGGGGAACCGTAGAACAGGACGACCTCGATGTCCCGGCCTTCATCCGCAAGCGGGGCGAGATGTAAGCCTGCGGTAGCGCTGATTATCTAAAAGAACCATGTGGCACAGCCGTCTCGGCTGTGCCTTTTTGCCGGTGCAACTTTGCTGTGTCCCAAAGGCGTGCTCTCTTCCTGTGATCCCGAGCGCAGCGCCTGATTGCCCTTTCATACCCGAGAATCCATGGCGCGGAGTCGAGAACCACGAGGATGCTCACTCCACCATGCCGCACGGAACTTCTCAACGAGAATGAACGCGAAAGTGCCTAAAGCTGCAGAGCAGACAATGATCCAGGATGCCAACCGAACATGGATGCAAGGTTTGTGTCAGGCCATGAGTTCACTCATGCCGACAAGCTTAATAAGAATTCGGCTTTAGCCGCTACCCTGTATCTGCTGGTGAATGTTAGCTAAGCCTTTTTGCCTTGAGTCTAACTTTCTCATTTAAACTGGTTGCACAATGGGAGTAATAGCAGAAATCAAGTTTAAGTTCGGTAAAGGGCCCGCAGCGCCGCCCGAAACTACCAAGCTAGCGCCGATTACCGTCTTCGTCGGCCCAAATAATTCAGGTAAAACCAAAGTTCTCGGAGAACTCTTTCAATACTGTAACAATGCAACGACATCTACGACCGATGTCATTCTGGATAAGCTGGAATTTGCTCCACCTTCACCAAAAGCAATAGAAGGAACGCTTCGACATTACACAGTAACGCCTAGCCAAGCGCACAGGATGGAACCCGGACAGTTCCTAATAGGCAGAGCAAACCATGGATCTTACCTCGCCGAAAAAGCACGTTTTACGGCTATTATGGAGCATCCACAAACTGATCCTGGAACATTTTCTTGTTGGTTTCTGCAGTTCAATACCCTAATGCTCGATGGGCCTCGTCGTATCAGTCACGTTAACTCCCAAGATGCAGGAGATATCCAAAGCACAGCGACATCCAGTCTGCAGGTCTTATTCCGCGATGATGGGAAGAGAGAACAGGTTCGACGAATCGTTCATGAAGCGTTTGGTCTGTATTTCGTGATCGATCCCACCAAGTTAGGTACGTTTCGAATTAGACTGTCTTGCCGAGCGCCATTGGATGATCGTGAAGAAAGGGGTATTCATGGTGCCGCTGTCAAATTTCACGCAGATGCCTTGCCAATTGAAAGTGCAAGCGATGGTATCAAAGCCTTCATTGGGATAATAACGGAGATAATAGCAGGCGACCCAAGCGTGGTGCTAATTGATGAGCCTGAGGCCTTTTTACATCCCTCTCTAGCTTTTCAGTTAGGCAAAGAAGTTTCCCGCATAAGCTCCGCTTCGGGGAAGAGCCTTTTTGTTGCCACGCACAGCGCGAACTTTGTGATGGGCTGCATTCAATCAGGATCCCCAGTTAACATAATTCGGCTGACGTATAGAGCCAGTGTCGCAACCGCACGGGTACTTCACAACGACAATATTCTGCGGTTAATGAGGAACCCACTATTACGCTCCACAGGAGTCCTGAATGGATTGTTCTATGAATTCGTCGTGGTGACTGAATCTGATACGGACAGAGCTTTTTACCAGGAGATAAATGAGCGTCTACTACGATTCACTCCTAGTGCGGGCATTCCAAACTGCCTGTTTCTAAATGCCCAAAATAAGCAAACTGTACAAACACTGATACGCCCACTTCGGGATTTAGGGATTCCAGCGGCTGCAATTGTCGACGTAGATGTTCTGAAAGATGGTGGAGCAACCTGGTCAGGATTTTTGGAAGGAGGATGTGTCCCCCAAATAGATCGCCAAGCAATGGCAAATATACGTGCTGCAGTGAAGAGCAAGTTGGAGGCCACAGGGAAAAACATGAAGCGGGATGGTGGGATAGATTTATTGAGCGGTGAAGACAAAGAAGCAGCGAAGAACCTTCTCCAAAGACTTGCCGAGTATGGACTATTTGTCCTTCCCAAAGGAGAACTCGAATCGTGGCTTCCGCAACTTGGAGTTAATGGGCACGGGCCAAATTGGCTTGTGAATATTTTTGAGAAAATGGGAGAAGATCCGAATAACAGTGAATATGTAAAGCCAGGATCTGGCGATGTTTGGGACTTTATTGCCACCCTGAAGCGTTGGCTTACAGATCCAAATCGGAAGGGCATTCCATATTAATGGCATTGACATTCAGATTCATTCTGGTACCGATATACCAGATGTCTAAGCTGTCCACTCGTGAAGCGGCAAGAGGCTCGGAATTAGCCCGATTGCCTTGAGCCGCTATATCGTTTCAGGAAAAATCCCTTTGCCCGAAATCGTTAAAACCGTCAAAGCCAGCCTGCACCTTTGGAGTGAAAAGGAAATAGAGAATCTCTGCAAACTCCTGCCCAAGATTGACAACGGCAGGAAAACCCGTCACAAGAAGCAGCAAGCAGCAGGAGTAAAACTCAAAAAGAAGCAAACCGAAAAGAAGTAGAATCAGACGGGCAGCGCCCGGTGCTCGAACACCGAACGCCCCCTGACCACCCATCGCCTGTTAAGGAGGCAACGCATGGCTGCCATTGAAGTTATACGCTCCATCCCTTGGGTGCAACCTCATCACCACCGCGCCCCCGCATCCACCCAAACTCCAGAAGTCGCAGAAGCCGATCACCCGATCAACGGATCACCCGATCTACCGATCAAGACCGGGGTGTCCCTCTGAAGAAGCCGAAGGATCGCCTTCAACCTCAACGTAAGAAAAGGCCTGCGCCGGAAACTCATCGATTTTCCCTGTGTGAAAGGCCAGACCGTGGAAAGGATCCAGTTCTTCACCACCGCCGAGTCCCACTCCATCACCATCATTTTCCAGGATAAAGACGCTCTCAACTGAGCCTTACGCCCAAGTTCACCCTCGAGGCCGAATTTCGAAAGCCGCAAACGTGACTCCCCTCAAGGTCATCAAGCGCTGGCCCCCCAATCGACACCCAGCACTGAAACAAAACACCCGGCTCTGAAGAGCCGGGTCTGGAGTTTCTACATTTTTAGGCCGCTGCGGCAGCGGCT
>QHVI01000204.1 GCA_003223515.1 Candidatus Angelobacter sp. Gp1-AA117 | reverse complement strand
ATGGTGGAGCAGACATCCTCGGGCTTCCTCCACTCCGTCCTCCCTCCTACGTCGGTCGGACTGCGGTCGGAATGACAAGGGGGGTGAGTGAATTCCCTACACTTCAACCTAAAATGCTCTAAAGCCGACTCACACCATTCATTCTAATCCCGGCATTCCGCTTCGCTCCATGCCGGGCTACTTTCATAGCGTCCCTTCGGGACTTTTATTTTGAGTGCAATAACCAAGTTGCGTTATTTACGCCGCACTTACGCTGCGCCGATTGAATCCACTCCATAGGAATCAAGCACGTCCCGCAGGGTGATGATCCCCTCGAGTTTGTGAACGTTTGCGCGGCTCACGACCGGGAGCATATCCACTTTGGCGCTGCTCATGCGTTCCAGCGCCAGGTGCACTGGGTGGTCTGTATGGACGTGCGGAAACTCAAGAGTATCAAAGAGGCTCAGCAACGGCTGTTCTGCTCTGCTGTCATGGAGAGCATTTTCCAGAGTTGCCTGGGCCACAACTCCAACCACATTTCCTTCGTCCATCACCAGCCAGGAGTGGAGTTGGCTGCTGCGGGTTCGCTCCAGAGCCTCGCGAATCGTGACCTGGGCGGCCAGATCCTCGGTGGCAGTTCGCATCACCTGGAAAACTTTTCGCTGGCCGAGATCCTTGTTTTTCTGCGCGGGCAGGTGAATGCCATCCTGATGTGCCAGCGATTCATAAATCGGCTCCCGCTGAAAGCGCGAGGCGATGAACAGGCTGGCAAGATTGGCGATCATCAGCGGCACGATCACGGAATAATCGCGGGTCATCTCAAAGATCATCAGAACAGAAGTCATGGGAGCACGCACGATTCCGGCAAAGAGCGCGCCCATTCCCACCAATGCATAGGCCCCCGGATTGGCGGTGTAAGCGGGCAGGAAATGATGGGCTATGCTGCCAATGGTTCCGCCCAACATAGCGCCCAGAAAAAGGCTGGGGCCGAAAATGCCACCCGCATTGCCGGAAGCATAGCTGATGGTGACGGCAAACAGCTTGAGCACCACCAGCAGGGCCATTAATTTCACTGCCATGTTGCTGTTCAGGGCATCTCCCACATAGCTGTACCCTACGCCGAGCACCTGAGGAACAAACCAGCCCATTAAACCGACAGCCACGCCGCCCACCACGGGATGCCACCAGCGCATTTTTCTGGGCATGAGCAGAAAACGCCGCCGCATTCCCAGCAGCAGTTTGGTGAACGCCACGGAAAGAAATCCTCCCACAACCCCCAGCACCGCATAGATGGCGAATTCCAAGGGATGAACTAATTCATACTGGGGCACATGAAACAAGGGCTGATTGCCCAGGAAGACACGCAGAACGACCCATGAAGTTGCAGAAGCGAGCACCACCGATCCAAGTACCGGGGCGTGAAGATCTCCCATGACTTCTTCAAGGGAAAACAGGACAGCGGCCAGAGGAGTATTAAAAGCAGCAGCTATGGCTGCGGCTGCGCCTACGGGAAGAAGCGCCTTAACTTTGTCAGGCCGTAATCGCAGCGCGCGGCCAAGCACAGAGGCGATTCCCGCACCTACCTGGACGGCTGGGCCTTCGCGGCCCAGCGGTATTCCACTGGCGAGGGTGGCCGCTGTGCAACCAAATTTGCCCAGAACTGTGCGCAACGCGATATAGCCGTTACGCGCGTAAAGAGCGGCTTTTGTCTGCGGGACACCGCTGCCGCGAGCGTTGGGAAAATAGCGGTACAGCAGGTAGCCCATTCCCAGCGATCCGGCAACGGGAATCAGAACACGCCGCCAGGCGGCGCTGCCCACCGGATAAAGCCGCATTCCGAGCCGCTCAGTTAAGACGATGAAGGCAACAACCGCGAGGCCCACCAGGGCGCCGATCAGCAGCGTGATTCCCAGAAAAACCTGTTCCTCACGCCGTTCAAGAAATGAAAGCCAGCGCTTCAGCCATTCGGTTTGCCTGGCCTCTTTCCCGGGATCTGCAGCAGTTGCAACACTCACGTGAATAGATTACTAAATCGTGACGCGATACGACATAACAACGCAGTCAGCACTCAGCCCCTTAAGTTGGATGCGAGTGGAAATACTTGTGGATTCATCACGAGCCACAACCAAAACCTTTTACCGCAGAGGACGCAGAGGACGCAGAGGAAGCAAAAGTAAGTTTATGTGTATCTGATCTGGCACTGTTTCAGTTCCTTAAGACTTTTTCGGTCGCCAAAGCTGGATATGGAAGGATGCAAAAGCAGCATGAAAATCTTTGCAGGAAAACAAGAGTTTTGGATATAGCAATGCAGAAGGGCGCAAAGGAGGCAAGATAAAAAAAGACGGGCCATACTCCCCATTGCTAAGATGGCCCGCCATGAAATTAGAAAGCGGTTGATTCGATCTCGTCAGGCTGGATGAAGGTTACGCCTTGTGCCCGTGGGATCGGTGTGGGAAGCGGCCGCAGGAACGGGGTGCCTCCATCATCGATCTCCCAGCGCACGAGCATGGCGTTGTCCTCATGGACGGTGTTGTGACAGTGCTCCATGAACATGCCGCCCCAATCGCGGAACTGCATGGTGAGGGTTACGCTTCCACCTGGACGGAGGCGATAAACATCCTTACGCCCCTGCTCCCAGGCCGGAACATTCGATGCGCTGCCGTTGCGCGCCAGTATCTGGCCTTCTTCAAAGTGGATGTGAATAGGATGGTCCCATCCACCTCCGGCATTTTGTAATGTCCAGATTTCGCGAGTTCCGAATTTGGGCGCGGCTGAGAGGCGGCCGAAATCGGCTTTTTTGAAACCGGCGTTATTGGTATTGATGCCCCAACTGCCGGAACCACTGTAGGCGGTGACTGGATTGTTGGTGGTCTGGCTCGCGCTGCCGCCGAACTGGAAGGTACGCTGGCGGGTAACGGGAATTGCAGACAAGTCAGGATTGGGAATCATGGTAGCGGGTACCTGGCTCTGGTCGGGCTGTGCAGGATCACGCACGATGCGGAATTCCAGGAACTTGCCCACACACGGATCCGTCGCAGTGCCGGAGAGCGCCTGCGCCATGGTGAGGTCGGCCTCGGGCTTTTTACCATTGTCGTGCTGGCAGAGATTCACCATCCAGAGCTTCGTTCCAACAGTGTACTGTGAGAAATCGAAGACAATGTCATAACGTTCGGCAATACCCTGCTCATCAAGTTCCATGAGCGTGACTGGATGCGGGAACAGATTGCCGTCATTGGCGATCTGGATCATGGGCTGCTCATTCCCTGAAGCATCCGCGATTGCAATCTTGAAGAAGCGCGAGACGGCGGCGTTCAGGATGCGGAAGCGATACTTGCGGCGCTCCACCTCAAAGAATGGCTTGTAGGCGAGATTCACGGTCATCAGGTCGCCCAGGAAGCCATCGAAATTGAAGATGTCAAAGAAGAGCTGGCCATTGGCATCGAAAGCCTTATCGGCCAGCATCAGGTTTACGTCGTAATCGAGATTCCCCCAGGAGTTAGCGGTGCCGCTGGGCAGACGCAGGTTTACACCGTCATTGAGGCCTTCATTGCCGCGATCGAGCGAACTGTAAATGTTCATCATTCCGGCATTGCCCTTGTAGACGTTCTGCGCGGTGAAGCTGAACATGTGATCGTGGAACCAGTGCGTGCTCATGGTCTCGTGCCAGTCACCGGGCACTTTATTGATGCCGCCGCTGTCAGAAGGACTGCCGGCGCGCGGATCAGTCGCGGTGGTGTTCACGCTATTCATTCCAGCGAGCACGACAGGCCAGTGGTAGTCATAGAACTGTCCGGGGAAAAAATAGGCCCCGGTGAAGCCATCATTTTCCGCTCCATGGTGACCGTTGTGCTCATGGGTAGAAATGGTGTTGCGGCCAAAACCATTGTTCTGCGTGACATCAGCAGGCAGGCGGTTGTGATGGCGGAAGAGAATTGCCTCGCCATACCTGGCTTTCACCAGCTTGGGAGGAATGGTGCCGTTGAATGTCCAAACGGAGTTCGGACTCTGGGTTGGAAAGCCCGGATGAAATTTCAGCGGTAGCGGTGAAGCTGGATTGATGCCGGAATTCAGGCTGGAAGCAACGCCGGGGTTGTAGGTGGTGTTGGTGGTCGCCTGGGCCTGAGAAACTTCAATGGCAACCTGTGGCGGGAGCTGAGTGAACTTCTGATGCGCCCAGATAGCGCCGGGAGGACGTCCTTCAATGGGGCCGAAGCCCCCACCCAATGCCGGATCGACCGCCTGCTGGGTTTGATTGGCCTGAGCGGAAGGAGCCGGATTGAGGGTCGATACGGCATTGCGAGCAAGAACATCAAAGCGCGGCATGGGCTGGCTGAATGGCTGTACACCAAACAGCGGGCTGGGAGGCGTGCCTGTAGGGATCGTATCTCCTCCACCTCCGCCCGAAGCGTGAGCAGCAGGGACGAAGGGGTTCAATCCGCCAATCGGGGCCAGCAGTCCGGCAGCGGTAAACAGACCCCATTTGAAAAGTTCGCGGCGCGAAACCTGGCCATGGGACAAAGCTTTCACGATTTCCGCGCGATTCTGGCGCGCGTTCTCCGCCTCCCTGAGCCGCGCTCTGGATGCGTTTCTCGGCAGATAACTGGTGCTCATGTTGTGCTCTCCTCAGTATGGTTGTAGTTGGGTGTGAGCGCCGGCTCCCGGAAAAAGCCTTTGCAGGAATATCTGTGTTTTGGCGTCGGAAACCTCTGCACAGTGCAAAAAATCTTTTGTTCAAACCCATCTCATCAGTTCTACCAGGGCTAAAGCCCTTCAGGGTTCATGCTGTAACGCGGGCCTGAAGGCCCGCTCTTCCACCGCCTGACGGTCCGCTCTTCCAACATTGCGGAGATTGGGTGCAAAACAAAAAAGGCCCGGAGAGAACCACTCTCCGGGCCAAACTTCCCTGCCAATCCAGCAAAAGCAGCGGGACAAGGTATCAGGGCCCTATCGTACATAAACAAAATGGCCCAGAGGTTATTCCCCTCTGAGCCAATTTTTTTTCGCAGCCCAATCGATAAGGATTGGGGAATCAAAATCCAGGCTCACAAATGATGACGAACCTACTTATATAAGAAAAATCCTGCATGGTTGTCAATGGAATTATGAAGTGAAGAAGGACATGTACTTGAATTTATAAACATTCGGCAATTGCGAAATGTTTTTGCCGCTGATGAACGCTGATTCACGCTGAAAACCCCAAAACCTTGACCACAGATCAACACAGATGAACACTGATCATATGGCGAAGGAAACTTTATTCCGCTGTGATCAGTGTTTATCCGTGTTCATCTGTGGTGAAAAGCCCCAAAAAATCAGCGTGAATCAGCGTTCATCAGCGGCAAAAAAGTTTGGTTGTGGCTCGCCAGGCTGTGTTCTCTCTGGTTAACCAAAGGATCACGTGGTGGGCTTGGTGGAGGCTGGCTTACTTGTCTTGTTCACCGTAGATGCCGAGGGCTGGCTGAGGTAGTCGACTATGGCTTTCAGGTCATCACCGCCCAGGTTCAAATTGGGCATCTGGATGCGGTTGTATTTCTTGAACAGAGCCATGGCCAGCGGGTCACGGGAGGCAATCAGCTTGTCGGGTTCGGCGATGATGCGCCGGAACCATTTGGGGTCGCGTTGTGCGGCCACTCCCTGAAGATCGGGCCCAACTTTATCGCCGTGGCCGATAGTGTGGCAGGCGGTACAGTGAGTGATAAATACATACTCACCGGAATTCATGTTGAGTGGACGCGCGTCAGCATAATCCTGCCCGGCGGCCTTGCCACCTTTGCCGTGATCCATGAAGGTCTGCATGGTAATGGCGAGGAAGCGGGGATTATCCACAGCGGAGTTCTGCATCCACTGCCCGTTGGGTTCGTCGCCAAGCATCAGGTAAGTGGTGTGGCCATCCTGGTTGATGCTGGGATCGGCATACAGGCCGAGCTTCTTGCTGACCAGATCGATATCTGATTTCTTGCCGGTGAGAAAGAGCCATCCCGGCCCGGCATGATACTTCTTTGCATAAGCCTTCAGCTCGGCCGGAGTATCACGTTTGGGATCAATGCTGATGGAGTAGAAGAAGATGCCTTTCCCCACCTTATCGCCAAGAATGCGCTGTACCTGCGCCATGCGCGCGGTTTCCAGCGGGCAGGAGAATTCACAGTGGGTATAAATCAGGTCGATGGCCACGATCTTGCCTTTCAGCAGATCGTCATAGAAGTGGACTACCTTTCCGTCCTGGGTGATAAGAGGAACGTTGGGGAAATAGTTTTTCCCGTAGCGGTGATTGTCATCAGCGGGAGCGGCACACAGGAGCGCCGCGCTTGAAATGATCAACAACAGCGCAGCCAGCGCCCCGATGCTTCTTTTGCGTTCCATCATACTTCTCCGCCAACTATTGTGCCCTGAAGCACGGTTTTTGCAAATACCGGAATCGCCTTACACGGATTTTAATCCGAAAAACCTATACCGCCCGCTTCGCGGGCTCTGCCATTCCGCGTTCCTGCACCCACAGCTTGCGCTGTGGGCTAGAAGAATTTCGCCAGCTACGCTGGCTTGGATCTTCGTGGCTCTAACGCATGACTAGCATCGCATGGCTATCATGCATTTTCAAAACTAGTGCTCTGACCGGGTGAAAGGTAAAACAAGAGGTAAAACATATGATGTGAACTCAGTCCATCCGTCCACACAACTCTTGTTTCAAAAATCATGCGGTCACGGCACCAGGTACGAAATCACTTTAAGCAGCCGGCGGGCACCTCCGCATAGGTGCTCCCACCGGCTGGTTGTTTGTTGAGAGTTAGAAAGCCGTCTTTTCGATCTCGGTCGGGTTCACGAAGGTGACGCCCTGCGCTGTCGGGATCGGTGTAGGCAGCGGCTGCAAGAATGGCGCGCCTCCGTTATCGATTTCCCAGCGAACCAGCATGGCGTTATCTTCGTGTACGGTATTGTGGCAGTGCTCCATGAACATGCCGCCCCAGTCACGGAACTGCATGGTCAGGGTCACGCTGCCGCCCGGACGCAGACGATAGACGTCTTTACGGCCTTTTTCCCATGCCGGAACGTTGCTGGCGCTGCCGTTCCTGGCCAGAATCTGGCCTTCCTCAAAGTGAATGTGAATCGGATGATCCCAGCCGCCGCCGCCATTCTGCAGCGTCCAGATTTCACGCGTGCCGAACTTGGGTGCAGCCGAGATGCGGCCGAAATCGGCCTTCTTCATGCCGGCACCATCGGTCTGAACGCCCCACTGGCCTGCACCGGCGTAAGAAGAGGTCGGATCAAAGGTGGTCTGCTTGGCGCCGCTGCCGAAGGTGAAGTTGCGCGTTGCTGAGACTGGAATGGCCGAGAGATCAGGATTCGGAATCATGGTGTCCGGAACCACGCTCTGGTCGGGCTGAGCCGGATCACGCACGATGCGGAACTCCAGGAACTTGCCTACGCAGGGATCGCCGGAGGTGCCGGAGAGCGCCTGTGCCAGCGTGAGGTCCGCGTGCGGCTTCCTGCCATTCTGATGTTCGCAGAGGTTCACCATCCAGACTTTGCTGCCGTTGGTGAAGGCAGAGAAGTCCACCACGATGTCATAGCGCTCGGCAATGCCCTGCTCGTCAAGCTGAGTGAGCGTTACCGGGTGCGGGAACAGGTTGCCGTCATTGGCAAT
This sequence comes from Candidatus Angelobacter sp. Gp1-AA117, assembly GCA_003223515.1. Taxonomy (GTDB): domain Bacteria; phylum Acidobacteriota; class Terriglobia; order Terriglobales; family Acidobacteriaceae; genus Angelobacter. The sequence continues at coordinate 2,449 of QHVI01000204.1, read as the reverse complement.
CTGAATCATGGGCACCGCATTGCCCAATGCATCAGCAATGGCCACCTTGAAGAAACGCGAAACTGCGGCATTGAGGATGCGGAAGCGATACTTGCGGCGCTCCACTTCGAAGAACGGCTTGTATTGCAGGTTGACTGTCATCTGGTCGCCCAGGAAGCCGTCGAAGTTGAAGATGTCGAAGTAAAGCTGTCCGTTCTGGTCCCATGCTTTATCGGCGAGCATGAGGTTAACGTCGTAATCGAGGTTGCCCCACGAATCGCGGGTGCCGCTGGGCAGCCTGAAGTTCACGCCATCGTTGATTCCCTCGTTGCCACGATCGAGCGAGCTGTAGATGTTGAACATGGCAGCGTTGCCCTTGTACACGTTCTGCGAGGTGAAGCTGAACATGTGATCGTGGAACCAGTGAGTGGACATGGTTTCGTGCCAGTCACCAGCCACCTTGTTGATCCCGCCGCTGTCATCAGGACTGCCGGCCCGGGGATCGGTAGCCCCTGTATTGATCGTCGTCCATCCGGCGAGGACGATGGGCCAGTGATAGTCATAGAACTGGTTGGGGAAGAAGTAGGCGCCGGTGAAGCCGTCATTCTCCGCGCCGTGGTGGCCGTTGTGCTCGTGGGTGGAAATGGTGTGACGTCCGAAACCGTTGTTCTGGTTAACGTCGGCAGGCAGTTGGTTGTGATGACGGAACAGGATGGGCTCAGCATATCGTCCTTTTACCAGCTTGGGCGGTATGGTTCCGTTGAAGGTCCAGACTGAATTGGGGTCCTGCGTTGGAAGCCCGGGATGGAACTTCAGCGGAATCGGAGTTGTAGGGTCAAAGCCGGAGTTCTGGTTATTGGGAACGCCGGGATTATAGACGGTGTTCGTCTGTGCCTGGGCCTGAGTCATCTCCACCGCAACCTGAGGCGGGAACTGGCTGAAGCGCTGATGGGCCCAGATGGGTCCCGGTGGACGGCCTTCAATGGGGCCGAAGCCGCCGCCGAGAGCAGGATCAACCGACTGCTGCGTCTGGTTGGATGCTGCTGTAGGAGCGGGAGTAAGTGATGAAAGCGGATTGCGCGCGATCACGTCAAAGCGCAGCATCGGCTGGGTAAAGGGTTGTACACCAAACAACGGGCTGGGCGAAGCGCCGGTGGGGATATCGAACCCTGACGGGCTGGATGTTGCCGTCGATTGTGCGTGAGCGCTGGGAACGAAAGGACTTAGGCCGCCAATCGGGGCGAGAATCCCGGCAGTGGTAAAGAGGCCCCACTTTACAAGGTCGCGACGCGAGACTTGTCCGGTGGAAAGTGCCTTGACGATTTCCATGCGGTTCTTCCGGGCATCTTCCGCCTCTTTGAGCCGCCGTTTGGAAGCGTTCCACGGCAGATATATGTTGCTCATTCGTTGCTCTCCTATTCTTGTTGACGTACCTCTGCCCGTGAGCTCCTGAGAAGAAGCTTCAGTGCAGAGTCAAGCTGTCCGGAAGAGATCGCAAAAAAATATAAGAGAGCGTTACATGGTTTTACGATAAATTGCCCGTACGCAATTCAGTAAAACAGGGGGTGTAACGATCCTGTCGGATATATCAATGTGCGACCTTAATCAGCGTGGATCATACTCAGCGTGTAAAGTTAGAGAAAGCTTAGAAGATTATTAGAGATTTTAATAATTGCCATTTCGATAAGCGCTTTTTAACTTCGAGCTGGTAACCGGTTATTAGCCAAAATCTCATATTCTGAGTGAGATACGCATCAATCAGCCGGCATTCATGAGAGGTTTATAGCCATTTAGCCTCAATCGTGTTAATTTTTGTTAATGACGGCTTTAAAGAAGACTTAGCCGGGTTCCCATCCGTTGGCGCAAATCTGCACGTTGACATCGCATTAATTTTTTTATATAAACGTGCGGTTATAGTGTTGAGCCCTGATTTTCAATTTTCCGATTACTACATCGGACCGATAGAAGATTTGGCTCAGAGGCAAAAACCTCTGGGCCATTTTTGTTTTGTAAACATTGAATACCTGCTTCTATCGAAGACTTGCGTTGCGAAACATGGGACTTCAGATCCCACCGTAAAGCCGGACCGACGGCTTGTTAGTTAAGCAAGAAATTTAGATTTAGATAAGCTGTGAGCCCTGATTACTGTGTCTCCCTGGTTGATGGGAAGAACTGGCAGGAAGTTTGGCTCAGAGAGTAATTCCTCTCTGGGCCTTTTGTGTTTTGTGCGAGGCAAATCCGATTTAACCGCAGCGTGGCGAGCCACAACCAAATGCTTTTACCGCAGTCGGACATGGGACTTGAGTCCCACCCAGAAAAGATGAAAATAGGTATGAGCGACTGCGTGGGCGAAAGCCGAATCTCTGTGGCGCCTGCAAGAGCCCGCACCGCAGTCTGGCTTGGACATCGCATCGTACCCGAAACTGTTGCTCCTCTCAGGAAGCACGCAGGGCAGACTGATCCTGATATC
>QHVI01000203.1 GCA_003223515.1 Candidatus Angelobacter sp. Gp1-AA117 | reverse complement strand
CACCAGCTCGGTCTAAATCTTCCGGAACGGCTGAGATCTCTTTCAAAATGTAGTGCAGACTCGGCCATCGTCTGAACTGATTCTGAAAGGGTTAGACCGTTTCTCGACCGCTTACTGACGAACTTCGGTTAGGAACAGTAAGTTTCAACAGACTTCAACAGGAGTCTGAATGTGGTTCGGGACAGGGGTCGGAGGTTCAAATCCTCTCTTCCCGACCATTCTTGATTTTTGGCTCTTTCAAAGATGATATCGAAGGGCTTTCTATATGTAGGATATAGACTTAGGCCATCTACACGGCAGTTCAAAAGTACCTTTTTCAGCAATTTGCCTTGTTCGGCTGGATTCTGCGTAACATATAGAAAATAAGCCTGATTTGCGAGTTCTAAAGTCCTTTTTGCAGTCAAAAGCCTGTCGGAGCTGGCCTGTTCCAAGCCTTGCATGGCAAAAAGTATCTGCTGTTCTTCCTGCTGCCACTCGGCATTTTTGCGCTGCCAGAAGTCCTCAGAGATTTTGCCGTCCAGTTTGTCCATATAGGATTGGTCAATGCGCTGACGGACTGCGGAAAGGCGCTGCTCTAGCTTCTGGCGCTGTTCCTTCTTCGCGGCTTCTCCGCTGGCGTGACCTTCTGTTAGCTGCTTCTCGATCTGCTGTAACACGTCATCGGGAATATGGATGTTCTTCAGCACTTCGCCTAGACGCTGGCCTAGCTCGGCTTCTGTCATGCGGGGAAGATCGCATTTGCCTTTGTATCCGGTGCAACGGTAATAAGTGTATTTCTGCTTCTTGAATTCAGCCGTTACCATGCAATCGTCATAAGCACAGGTCAACAGTCCGCCAAAAGCGAAGTCGTGTTTCTGATACTTGGGTTTGTTGTGGCCGTCTAAAACATCCTGAACACGCTGGAACAATGCGGGGCTGATGATTGCCGGATGACTGCCTTTGTGCTGTTCTCCGTCCCAAGTAAAGAATCCAAGATAAAACGGATTACGCAGAATGCCATCATGGATATGACTCTTGGCAATCGTCTTTCCGGTTTCCGTGCGTATGATCTGCCGCAGGTCTGCAAGGGAACAATTGCCGTTCGCATAAAGCTCAAAGATGCGCTTCACTACTTCGGCATTGTCGGGATGAATTTCAATGTTGCGCTGAAGCTGGTTGTTGCGGTAACCAAACGGTGCGCGTCCCGGATAGACGCCTTGTGCTGCTTTCTCCTTCATGCCCTTTCTGACTTCCTCGCGCAAGTTCTCAATGTAGTTGCGGGCCATGAGAACCTGAAAACCGTGCATCAATTTCGCCTGAGACTTGGAATCCTTGTTGAGTACCTGACCCTCTTTAGCGAGATGGATTTCTACGCTTAAATCTTCAAGGGTCACGTAATCGCGGAAATTGCGATAGAGGCGGTCGGTCTTCTCGACAATGACAGTTCGGCAATCGGGGTGCTTTTGGAAAAAGCGTACATCTCGTCAAACTGTTTCCGGCCTGTGCATTTGGCCGTTTCCACGTCTACGAACTCGCGGATAATTTTGATTCCACGCTTCAGGGCGCAATCTTTGTTAAGTTTCAACTGTGCCGGAATCGAAAAGCCTTCGCGCTCCTGCTCACGGCTGGAAACTCTGGCGTAAATAACTCCCTGCTTCATAGGTTCTCCCGTTCTACCTGTCCTTTAATCCTCTTTCGAGGGCCATTTGTGGCGGTTTGCTGCCTTCTGAAACTCGGCTGTAATTTGATAGGTGCGCTGCGCCTGGCCGTGGGTGTAAATGGTGTTCTGCGTATAGACGCGGCGCGGGTCAATATCGAACATGCGGGCCACTTTGGAAATTCCTGATAGGCTGCCGGAAAGTGAGTTGTTGTCGGGCAAGCCTAGCACATCGCGCAAAGTGGCATCTGTAACCCATTCAGTCGGGCCGCTCTCTAACAGCCGTGCCAATAAGCGGCGCTGCGGTATGTGAATGCGTCCGGTAAATTTCTCAAATTCCTCGGCAGTCCAAGGCGTCTCAGCGCGAACAATTGTGCTGCCTTCGAGTTCTTGAAGGGCGGCTTTCATCTCGTCCAAGCTGCGGCAACGGATGATTTTGCCCCTGTATTCGATCTCGTAAGGATGGCTTGCGGCTGCGCGGCTCTTGGGCGGCATGATAGTAAGATAGCATAACGGCTTAGTCGTTGTCAAGCAGTTTAGCGCATTATTATTCATAAAAGTTATCTATGTTTGTGTGCTTACTAAGCGTCATGGCAGCAGCCTTAACACGCGAGTCCGTAACGAAGGTTTCTCGACAGCTACATGGAAATTATTCCCCCAGCCCGGAGCCGCCTCAAGGTTTACCGTTCCTCCGGAGGTCTCAAGCCGAACTGTGACGGCAGGCTGCCAAATGGTAATTTGCTCCAAGATATTACTTTCCAAATGCACATTTGTCCCAGAAAGTTCCTTGTCATCCAGAAGACGTAGACGAAGCCTCAGGCGGCGAACAGAGTCTCCTGAGGGTATTACCAATACTGCATCCTCCGTACTGTCTAGGATCAAAGTGGCTCTCTTCCACTTTACCTTTTCGTTTTCCCAAGTAGGTGGAAACTCGACCACAAGTGCAACCCAGTTCACATACCCCGGTTCGGCCCGAGCGTTTCTGAAGATCAACCACATGTTGAGATGACCGTCGGTCACATTGAAACGCAACTGATTCACAATAAACGCTGGTTGCCACAACCAAACGAGACGGTGACGCACAGCTTGAAGAACCTGCCAGACGAAAGCTGCAATTCCGGGGATTACTGAAATTGACTTCCAGTCCATGTTGTTAACCCTTTCTGACGCGTGTGTAGATGGATGGTGCATGACTATATCATTGGTGAAATTCGGACACTTACGAGGTGTTGCTGTTGCTTGTGTCCCTCTCAATTTTTTTTCTTCATTTTTCCCATAGCTGGAAGCAAGTACAGGAGCGTAAAAGGGAGCTTTGTCAAGGCCGCCGGGTTTTGGCGCCGCGCCAGCGGTCGGAGCGAAGCGGAGAGCCTTTACAAAGTTCCCGCGCTCCGTAGAATCGGTGTGGGAAAAATGAAGGGCAGACTTTTTCAATCTGAATGAATTTGTCCTCTGTGGAATCATGCGATTTTCTTCTTTCTGTCCCACTCGTCCAATAGCAGGATGAATTCGCACAGAGCATCAATTTCTTCTTTGGTGAGAGGGTCACTCGCTGCTGTGGTTTCCGGCTCAAACTTGATTTCTTTGGGGATGCGCTCGGAATCGTCGAATTGGGGCCGGGTGGCCATAAACTGCCTGCACTACTCCCCGATAGAAGCACTCTGGCCCTCGGACATGGACTGCGCGTTGGTTGGTTCGCTCAATTGATGTTCGGTGGTTTCAGTGCTGAATGCCGGGCCTTGCTCATGCTCGGCAGTGGTGGCGGTTGAGTGTGTGGCCTCGCGGCTGAGATCGTGGGCCAGCTCGGTTTGGTCGTTGGTGTAAATGTGGGCATCGTAACGGGCGCGGGAAACCGACACATAGGCCATGCGCTCATTAACTAGCTGCTCCCCAAGCTCGGTGTCTACGTGAATCAGTACGCGGTCGGCGGTCTGTCCCTGGCTGCTGTGGCTGGTGACGGCATAGCCGTAATCCAGATGTGGATGGTCTTTGAGATTGAATTCCAGATGCCGCCCGGAATCGGTGTGAATGCCGATGCTGCCGCGCTCGTCCAGATGTTCAATCGTGCCTAATTCGCGGTTGGCAACATGCAAGTCTTTCGATGGGGCGGTGAACTGTACGCGGTCGCCTTCGGAAAATTCGCGCTCAGCTTGCCGGTAGACGGAGACGCCCATGAGGTCACGCGGGTTATAAGTAATTTCGCGGCCATCCTGACGTTCCACGGTGAGGCGGTTTTGCTCGTGATCTACAGCCGTGACGCTGGCATATTCGCCAGATGCAATAACTAACGATTTGCTGCCTCTGGAATACCTCAGCACGTCACCCGGCACATATTGGGTGGCCCAAGCGCGGTCTGCTCCAGTCAACTCCTGCCGCGCTTCCAATACAGTGAATGTCTTTTCCTGTTCGCTGACGTGGCCGCGCTGCTGCATCTCGCGGTGAATCAGCAGATTTAGCTCGCGGCGGGATTCGTTATCGGGGGAGATGACTAAAGTATTTTCCGGTTGCCGTGCGTAATCGCTGGCAATCTGTGTAAGCCGTTCGTGGCGGTCCTCGATCTCATGCACCCTGCCCTGATGTTCCAAGCTGCTGACGGCCTGCCGGACTTCACCACGCGAAAGCTGCTCAACGGCTTCTTTTAGCGCGGGGTCTTGCTGCCGAATGATCTCATCCAACTGCGCGGTTCGCATCCCGGCTTCCTGTAATTGGCTGTACGGCCGCCCGGCTTCTACGGCTTCGTGCTGGCGCACATCGCCCACCAGCAAAACGCGGTCATGCTCACCTAAGCGGTTAAAAAACTCGTTGACCTGCTTTGTTCCGGCAAGGCTGGATTCATCTACAACGTACAGCCGCTTTTGCTGGTCGTCCTGCTGCTGGTTGCGGGTTAGAAAGTGTTGCAAAGTATGCGACTCAATGCCTGCTTCCTCTGCGCGGCGCGGGAAGTCGGCGCAAAGCCCTCAACCTCGTAACCCTCGCGTTCTGCGGCATCGCGGATTGCTTCAAGTGAGGTAGTCTTGCCCGCGCCTGCTACACCTTCAAGCGCGGTGATTCGGTCACGGCTGGACAGGATTTCATCAACTGCTGCCCGCTGGCTGTTCGACAGGTGCGCGTATTCCTCTTCAATCTCGCGGCGTGTGTGAAAGCTAACCAGCGCGGGATGGTGGTCTTGTCCGGCCTGCATGGTGCGGATATTCTCGCGTTCAAGCTCCTGCATTTCCTCGGTGGTAAATCCCCGCGCTGCCTGGCCCGGCTGGTTCTCCATTTCGACAAAGCCGCGCTGTTCAATCTGGCGGTTAAACTCTTCGCGCATCTCGGCCAGTGATGCCTCGCTCATTGCGCGGCGCATCGCATCCCGCATGATGGCGCGTTCATCGGCAACGGCATCGCGTTCGAGGTTCTTTTCCCGCGCATACTCAAGAGCTTCTTTGATGGCCTTCTGTTTTTCTTCTTCGGTTTTCGGTTGCGTGTGCTGTTTTCGCTCCTGGGCTTCTTCAATAATCCGCTGGGGCTGGTTCCCATGCTGCGCGGCCATTTCCTGATGGCGGCGCTGCATCTCCTCATGGGAGATGTCCAGCTTGCGGTCGCGGGTGCGGTGTGCGGCAATTTCGGCTGCTTCCAAACTGTCCAATCCTTCACGTTTTAGGTGTTCCTGAATCTGCTGCCGGCGCGGGCTGGATGCGGCCAAATAGTCCTGGCTGTAGCCTTTGATTTCCGGCGCTCCGGTGGCGCTCGGTTCGATCTCATAGCCTAGCTGTTTTAAGCGGAGCGACAATTCAGCGCGATAGATGGCGGTTCCGTATCGCTGAGAGCGGTACAATTCGCGGGGCTGCAAGGCGCGCATCTGGCCGTTTTCGCGCTCGGTCATGTTGAAGAAAACTACATGGGTATGCAGTTGCGGGGCGGCGTACCCGTCCACAGGACGGCTGGAATCATGCTCAAATTTTGCGGCAACCCATTTGCCCGTAGTCTCTGGCGGGTTGTTTCCGCCGATGCGGGCCTGAACGTATCTTTCCAGTTCATCAAGGGCCACATTCACAGCTTCCCGGTGCGCCTGTCTGACTCGTTCATCACCTCCGACTAAAGCAGTAAGGCTGACGCTCTTGGGGGCTGCGAATGTGGCATCCCATCCGGCGCGGTGCTCCATGGTTTTCACCTTCGCGCCGTTTTCATTGGTGTATTCATGCGGGGCGCGGAACTGAACTAGCTGCGCTCCGGTTAACGGGTGCTGACCATCGCCCAAATGTTTGAACTGCCCGGCGTCCACTTCGCCGCGCAATCCCCACTGCTCAGCTAATTTGCCGTGCCACTGGCCGCGCACACGGTCGCCCTCGGTGTAATAGTTGTCCTGGGCATTGGCAAACTCTTCCCGGTGATAGCTTGCGGCTTGGCCGGAAGAGAGCGGTTTGGAGATGGTCAGCATACGCGGTTAATCGTTTTCGAGGATTGACTGTTGTTGTGCTTCCTCCGGCGCTAACTCCTGCACTGGTGCGCCGTTGTTGCCGGGGGCAAAACGGCTGCGATCTGGCGCGGGCAGTCCTGGCGGCGTGTCCTTGCGTGGAACAAAACCCTTCGTCCGCGCTCCTTCGGTTGTGGGCCGGGTACGGAATTCGACGACAAGGTTGCCGTGCTTCACGTAGCCATGCAGCGGGTCAAGTCCCATGATGACCGAATCCATAACCAGATACTCACGGAAGGTTTGCTTGTGATAGCTGCGTGAATCCCGTTCGCGTCCATCGGTGCGGGTTTCCTGCACACGCTCAAGTTCCACCTGTCCGATGGCTTCACTAATCCACTTGGCCGATTTCGGTTCGCTGGTGCGGAGAAAGACTTTCGTTGCAGGTTGCGAGAGCATGGCTTCAGCGTCCAAGCCGTACCGTGCTTCAAGCTGGCTGCGTCCCTGAAAGCCAAGCACCACAGGATTATTCGATTTGCGATTTTCGGTAATCGCCGTGTGCAACTGCGGGAGCCGTTGCAGGCTGGCGAGTTCGTCCAGCAGGAACCAAACCGGGCGTGGTCCTGGCCTGCCCTGATTCATGAGGCGCAATACCAGCAGGTCTAGCCAGAGGCTTGTCAGCGGCAAAAGGCGCTTGCGAACTTCGGGCGTGCTGGTGAGGAAGATCCAGCCCTGCCGTTTTTTCGACCATTCGGCGGCTGTCCAGCTACGGGAAACATCCTGTTTGCGGGGAAGCATTTTTAGGCTGTCGGCCACCATGTTGAGCGATGCCAGCACTCCGGCGCGTTGCGCGGATGCTCCGGGATAGATCATGGCGGCAAGCTCTGTGCCTTTGAGTCTGCGGTCTAGCTCCTGTTCGTGCGAAAGCCACCAAACCAATTCTTCCGGTGATGGCTTGAGCGTTAACAGGTGGGCAAAGACTTTGCGCGGGCCTTCGACAAAAAAGGGATTCTCCCGGTGACTATCGGGGAATAGCGAAGCAGCAACGGTCAGCGCTTCGGCTTCGTGCTGGATTTCATCGGCTGGCGACCAGTACGGCATTCTGACATCCAGCGGATTCAGGATGACATCGCCGCGTGATTCATCGTAAAACTCGGTAACATATTCCAGCGCCGGGTCGTAGATGATGGCTGACTCGCCGCGGCCTTCGATCTGCTGGGCGAACTGGCGCATGATGACGGATTTGCCTGTGCCGCTGTCGCCCATAAGCAGGAAATGGGAGCTTTCCGCCTGATTGGAAACGCGCAGCATACGGGCATCACGGCGCAAAGCCCATTCCCCAAAGGTTCGGCGTATGGTGTTAAGAATGCCGATTCCTCCGGCGCAAAGTCTGCGGTTAAAAGTTGCCACGGTCACCAGCTCCGGGCCTTCTAGCCTGCGTCCTTCGCGGCGCTCCCGTGCGCGTTTTAGGTCTGATGGAATCGAAAGCAGGAATACGCCTGCAAAGACTCCCAATCCCCACCACAGCGGCACGGCTGCAATTTGTTTTAGTGATCTATCGCCATAGACAAAATGCCTCAGTTGGCCTTCCATTTTTCGGTTGTCGTATTTGGCGGACGGCAACAGCACCAGCCGATAGCCGCGCTGATACACCTGCTCAGTAAGGACAAACGGAATTACTCGTCCGTTCTCAATGCGGGTGCTGCCGGGGAGTACATCTTGTTCTCTTGGAATGTAAGTTTGCCGTCCCTGCACTTCAGCCAAAGGACGGTAATTGCTTTGGTCAATGTCGAAAGCGGGCGCGAGTGCCGCCCAAAGATAAGTACGGAACCAATAGCTTTGGAGCGGTGTGAACTGTTGAACTTCGTAATAACCTGCGCCTAAAAGAACAACCAGGCCCAGGACTGCTGCGAGAATTAAACCCGTAGGCGTGGCGCGATGCCATGCCCCTGATAAACTTCGATTTCGTGACATACAGACAACCTGCTTTTTTCCCTTCTCCGGTCTGCGGCAGTTACTTCTTGATGAACTGTTGCAAACGGTCTATTGCTCGGCGGAATTTCTCACGGTCTGCTAACTCGGTCAAATTTGTTAACTTTTCGCGGGAAACTTGCTCGCCGGAACCCAAAGAATGAAGCAGATTGACAGTAATAGTGCGTAAAGCCAGCAGTTCGGCTAACAGGACAGTGATTTCGTTTACTGTATGAGAATTGCCGTTGGGATTCGTTAAATTGGCTTGGTTGAGCAGTGCTTTCCGGCACCACTCGGAGCGGCTCATCCCGCTTGCACTCCACAACTGTTCAAGCTGCTTAAATTCGGCCTCGGTCACTTTGGTAGTGATCGCGCATGTAAAACTTTCCGCATCTCGTTTCATAACAGCATCGCCTTTTGAGCATGGCGGCTCTTGTTTGACGCGGCAGAGTACCTGCCTGGTGCGGCGCTCGGTCAAAAAGTGGAAACTTCTTGAAAGAAATAGAAAATTCTTGACTATATGGACGATATTGAAAGTGTCGTAACGTCATGACCGTGCGCAGCGCCTTGCCTGCGGATATAGACACGTTGTCGTGTCGCGCTGATTCGGCCAGTGATAAAGAGAACCAAAGATAGCCAAACTGAACCAAACTCATCCACAAACTCAGGCACGTCACGCAGGTATAGACGTGGCAAAGTCTCTGCCTGACTCGGCGCTTTGGCAAAATGCGCACTCTAGGGCAAAGAAAGGCACAATAGGGCAAAGAAGCGGAAAGGCCGAAGGCCGGGCCGCGCATCTGAAAACGGCGGTATACCGCCGTATACCTTCCAGGGGTGGGTTGTCAGTCCTACTCCCGACGCCCGCAGGGCGGCGCAATCCGGCGCTTCAGCGCCGCTCCTTTTCTGGCTCTTGAAGGAATCCCACCAAGACGAACCGGACAGCAATCGGGGAACGGAAAGACGCAACAGATGAGGCCGGACATTGTCAGCAGCAGCCTGGAATAAGGCTCGCGGGACAAAAGGTGGGTTATGTGCCAGTAATAACCGCAAGGCTACTTATGCGGTCGCGAACCTTCTGGCACGCTTCACGATAAGCACGCCAAAAATGTTCGGCATTTAAGCCCTTGTCTTTCGGATGGAGATTCAGAGGGTCAGTCTTGAATCTGTCAAATTCAAAGTGTGCTGCAACATGGCAGCGTTCAAATTCATCATATATTGCTGGAGTGAGAAACACGCCGTATTCTTCCAACTTGACCAAGAATTTGTCGTTTGCTTCTCCAAACTCAGTAATGCATCGTTTTAATGCGTCACCTGTTAATTCCTTCCCTATTTCCAGCGGATTGAGCCGCCTGTACAAAATTTTTACTTGAGCAAGGCACTGAGAAACTTCTTTCATTGCAGCAAATTCCGTTTCAAAATGTGCCTTTGTGACAAAGGTTGATTTTTCGAGTGCAGTCTTCAGCGATTCAAGTTTTTTGGCATGACTCGCTTTTATCTTTTCAAGCCACCAGTCACCTAAAAGTTTGGGTAGTGCGAAATAGGCAGCAACTCCCCCGAGAAATCCAATAGCGCCCTGCCCAATCCACTTCAGCCAACTTATGTCCATAAGCTAAGCGGACTTTCCCATCACCATAAAACCGGTGTAAAAATCGTCATAGAGACGAACTTGTGTGTTCAGGCCGCAAACGGTAGCAATTTCTTGAAGACTGCTTTGCTGGTTCGGGTCATCAGTGATGAACTGAGGGAAATACGGCAAATAAGCAGACATGTAATGGTCTATGTTTCCGGCCTCAAATCGTGGCTTTGCGCCATCCCCCCTTACGCTGCGGTCATACCACACCAAAATGAAGGCAAGCACCACACAGCGAAATGAAGGACAGGCACTAACAAAGCTCTTGACGGTGTCATCGTCTGGAACGGGTATTCTCTCCGACTCTCTACGGTCAGGGTCAGGACCATCCAACGAATCAAAAGAGGCGTTCCACTCTTGAGCCGTCCTGTAAAGCTCCTTCGCAAAACCCCAAAAAATGCCGCCGTCCTCTTGAGAGAGTTTCAGGACCTCTGCATAAGGATGAGGTCTTGAACCAGCTTTCTCATAGATTGCCCGGATTCCCGGCTTTAAATTACGAAACCATCCCTCAAATGTCTTTTTGACTTTCTTCGCAAAATTTCGCTGCTCCTCCGACAACTTTTCGTCGGTGACGATCTCCTCATAACGTGCAATGGCATCTTCATAGGCTTTCAGGCAAATTGTCACGTGCATCCAGTCAAAGGCATCAGGGTTACGGGAAAATGTTGCAACCATTTTTTGAATAATCAATCCGGCTGATGCGAGACAGATAATGCCATCGGGAGAGATCCTTCGGCAATAATCAAAGAATTTGGTTCTGTCCTCAACTTTGGGAGTAGCTAACAACTCATCAACGCTCATTGCAGTCAGACAGACCCGGTATCCAGCCCTGAGACCAGCAACGAGCGGCTGAGAGTCAGCGTCCTTTGCCAACCTGTTGAGTCCGCTGGTATCGAAAACAATAATTGGCTTTCCAGACATCTTCTACAGCTCCGTACTGACAAGATTATAATTGGAATATGGCAGCTCCAAGCCCAAATCTCGGCGACCGTGGCGAAGGTGTTGCTCTCGATTTTCTCATTAGGCGCGAATTACGTGGAGAGCGATTCAGCAAAGACGAAATGAGGAAGGGCAAAACGCCTGACTTCCGTGCATTCAAAAATGACCAGTTTGTATTGTTCTGTGAGGCTAAACACGTTCAATACGATGATTGGTTGGACAAACTGATGGACGAAGCCCCACCAATGACACTTGTGGGGGGATCGCGGTCTGACCCGGTTTACAATCGGCTGACGACTCACATTCACAATGCGGCCAAACAATTCAAAGCCGTAAATGCTGACCGAAAGTTTCCCAATGTGCTCGTCTTCACTAACTCTGACCATCACTGCGGGATGACAGATTTGGTGTCTGTCCTAACTGGAAATTTTTATTCAGAGAGCGGCTCAATTGACCCAATTTTTAAAGAATTCTCCGAGGGACGTATACGGGAAGAAAAACACACGATTGATTTATATGTCTGGTGCAATGATTACCCTGGAGCCAAAAACACGGAACAGTTTTTCTGGAACGAGAGTTCTCCTCATTATCAGACCTTATGTTCAGTGTTGGGGTCAGACCCGAAAAAACATAAACGCGTTTAAGGGAATTCTGGAGGCTGGAGCGGGTGAAATCTCCGGCGGAAGACTTCACCCGTTTGGATTTCCAGCCAAAGTGAAATGGAGAGGCTACGTTCTCCACTTGGGAAAAAGTTGAGGTCTCGAATTGTGAAGAGCGCTGATAAGGTTCCGAACAAGGGAGCGGCGCTGGTAAAGAGTTTCTATCAATTGGCAGAGTGCCTGGGAATCATACTGATACCACTCCTGCGGCACCTCGGCGGCGAATCTCCAAAGCTCGGCGTATTCAATTGCCTCGATGCGGGACAGAATCGGTTCAAAGCATTTCCAGCCAGTAACCGTGCAGTACACGTGATGATGATCGGATGTTCCCATGAATGGCAGATCAGGAAAGTTCCATTGGCTGGCGTTGAAGCAATAGCTCTGGTCAACTAACAGGGCTTGCAACTGACGCTGCCCGATTTTCCTAGCAAAAACAACCTGCCGCGAATCGCAGTTCCCCGCCCACTTGTCGAAGGCCAGTGCGCGGATTATTTCTGATTTATTTATGACGTTTCGGAAGGATGTTTCGGGCAATTGCTCAAGCACTTCAAGGTAAGCCGAGTCGGCGGCGTACCGGGATGCCAATTGCAGGCCACTGCTGCATGGAATCCGGCTTTCACCCAGTTGCACGAGTAATGCCGGACTATGAGCAATAAGCCAACTTGAAACCTCGATCACGCCGACTTGGGGCATTGGAAGTCCAAGCCAAAAACCAAGGCGGGTAGCCAGCAACTCATTTGCTAACACGCGAGGATGGATAGGGTTGGTTTGGAATTTGACGACGTACAGGTTGCCATCGGAGCCGCGCATCAAATGGGCTTGAGTACCGCCCCGCATTTTGCGGACATGTTGGATTGCCGATAGCGGAGCCGGAAGGGGGGTGTGCGACATAAAAGTGAGAACTAAGCGCGCCTCGCCTCCCAATAATCCTCAAACCGACCACTGAGTCGGCAACAGCGAAGGGCGATGATGGCGTTGGCACCGCGAACGGTCCAGAA
>QHVI01000206.1 GCA_003223515.1 Candidatus Angelobacter sp. Gp1-AA117 | reverse complement strand
TATCCGGGCCAGTCCAGGATTCTCGTGAATTCATTGTCGGTTGGCAAACTCAGAGTTTAGCCTACCCCAGCAAAATACGGCCTCTCTTACAGATTCCTGCTCAGAGCCGAATTAACAGAGCGCTATCCATTCATTCTCCGGTGTGTTGACACACCCTCAATCTACCTTAGCAGCTATTGCAAACGTTAAGGTGTGACGCGCGTCACAAAACGCCTGGCGTCGTTCAATTTGAACCGCAGAGGCCGTAGCGTAGCCGGAGCCCCAGCCAAATTTTTATCGCTGATCAACGCTGATGACGCTGAAAAACTACTTTTGCTTCCTCTGCGTCCTTTGCGTCCTCTGCGGTAAAAGGTTTTTGGTTGTGGCTGGCCACGCTGCGGGTAAAAGGGTTTGGGTGGGGCCCGCCACGCTGCGTTGAGAGGTTTTGCCCTGGTTGCGGTCCAGCTGCGCTGCGGTAGAGACTTTTCTGTTGGCAGCGAAATCTCTTGTTAGAGCGGGTCAGACAAGGTATGTTTGCGTAAACACTTGAAACGAGGACCAAGGAATGTTTTGCTCAGGCTGCGGTTCCAGGTTGAATGATTCACAAAGCTTCTGTGCGACGTGTGGCCGACCTTCAGGCGCGAATTACTCGGCTGCACCCTCCACCGGGGTGGCCCCAGCGCCTTCCCCTTCAGCGGTCACCGCGCCGGTGGCACAACAGGTCATCATCCTGAAAAGCGCCAAGAGCCCCGGCACGGCCGTTGTCCTGTCTTTCTTCTGGGCCGGCCTGGGACAGATCTATAACGGCGAGATCGGCAAAGGGATCGTACTGATTATTCTTCATGCCATATCCTGGCTCCTGATGTTTGTAGTCATTGGGTTCATTACCACGCCGATTCTATGGATTTACGGCATGATTGATGCTTATAAAACGGCAGAAAAGATCAATGCTGCCGCAGGCATCAGGTAACTCTTTGCCAAACGTGAATGGCTGATGCGGGTAGTTGGATATAAGCCCTGATCTCCCTTCATCTATGAATCTCTTGGGCCTTCTCCGTACCTCCGTGGTGCATTGCCTGGTTGCGGCCCGTTGCGGTGTTCATTGCGGTAATTTCCAATATTCAGTTTAATTTGCCCGGCTCCGCCCACTTTGCTGCAAGCGGAAAGAGCTATTCCATTTACAAGCTTTAGCGAGTGCAGTAGGATGCCTAGTAGCGTTACTACTTAAAATTCTTAAGCGCGCAATAGGGTTGTCAAAGTGTCTCCGGCATATAGCGATCTCAAGCCCGATGCCTCCTCCAAAGACCGTATGATTGGGGTAGCCAAGCACTTATTTTCCATTTCCGGCTATGAGAACACCACTACAGTGGCCATTGCCCGCGAGGCGCGCACCAGCGAGTCACAATTGGTAAAGCATTTCGGCAGCAAAGATGGCTTGCTCGAAGCTATCTTTGAGGATGGATGGTCAAAGCTGCGGATGCAGTTAACCACTTTGCAAACCATCTCTTCTCCACGTAAACAGCTCAAGACGCTCATGCATACCGTGGTGCAACTTTTCACCGCCGACCCGGAGTTGCGCGATCTCATGTTGCTGGAAGGCAGGCGCATCCGTCGCGAAGGCAAGATGATCATGCTGACCAGAAGCTACATGGAGTTTGTGGCACTGATTGATTCGCTGGTCACCGCAGCCCAGGGAAAGAAGAAGCAGGATTATCCCGCGCAGCTCATCCGGTCGTCACTCATTGGCACGTTTGAAGGACTGCTCCGCGATATGGTGCTGCACGAGCGCTACGACTATCCCGCAGGTTACTCTGTCGCAGAGATAGAAGCATTCGTGGGAGATCTGGTAGACAGGCTATTCGCGGATGCTCCTTCCTAGTTCATGCACGGTGTTCTCCGGCGCACACCGGTTGTGCGTGTGATAGGGCTGGAGCTAAGGCATTCACGATTGCTATATCAATTATTGCTACTCTGCAATAATTTCTAAGGCTTAATTTCGTCGCTAACCACTGCGTTCCCCGGCATACAATTTCGCTTGTGAGGTACGATATGCCCTGGATGCCAGTAAACTCAGACGACAATAAAGGCGGCGATATGGCAACCGTAATCCTCGTCGCCGTAGGTATCTCGGTAATGCTCTGGTTTGGTATGCCCTGGATGCGTCCGTTTCTTTACTGCTTTCCCGCAGCCATTGTCGTCGCACTGGGGCTGCGTTACTGGCACAAGCGGCACTCGGTGGACCTAACCCAGCTCGGATATAAAGACAAGCCCAGGCAAGATTAACGCGCCTGAATATCAACTACGGTGCAGCGCCGGCATCCTGCTCTTCCTGATTGGAAGGGTAGCCCCGATCATTGCAACTGCTGCGAAGAATTCTGGCTGCTTTATTCGCGTTACCCAATCTTCTGATTCGCGTAAATTCGCGGGATTCGGAGCGCCAGGCGAAGTCTGCCTGATCTTGTGAACTGAAAGGAGTTCACCTTGTAAATTGCCTATTCGACAAGTAGCCCAACGAGCGCAGGAAGGAGCGATTCTTCCGGTGAAGCCTCGTGCGGCAAGCCTGTGAGCCGTAACGCAAGTGAACCCGGTTCGGCCTCGTTACGCGAAGATGGAAGTGGCCAGTCCG
>QHVI01000100.1 GCA_003223515.1 Candidatus Angelobacter sp. Gp1-AA117 | reverse complement strand
CAGAAAATGGGATTAGTGGAGTTGTAGGATTCAACACCGCGCAACTGCCTGTGCACGCCAATGACAAGAAGTTTTCAGGAGAGCCCGATGCGGGAAATCTGCACGTCGGGTTCGACGAGGGGAGAGTGGGTCGCACTACTGTGTTGCCCTCTCTCCTACTCTACCGGCTTACTTGCCTTCCTCTGCGCTCTCTGCGTTCTCTGCGGTTAAAGCCGTTTGGTTGTGGCTCGCCACGCTGCTTGCCTGTGCGACAATAGACTATCCACCTATGCCTGCAACGCACGAATCAGTCATTACTCCTGCTGTCATCGAAGATCACGGCATTACCCCGCAAGAATACGAAAAGATCAAAAGCGCGCTCGGACGGGAACCCTCGCTCACCGAACTGGGCATCTTCAGCGTGATGTGGAGCGAGCATTGCTCTTATAAGTCCTCACGGGTGCATTTGAAGCGCCTTCCCACGCGCAGCCGCCGGGTGGTGCAGGGCCCTGGAGAGAATGCCGGAATCATCGATATCGGGGATGGCTGGGCCTGTGCTTTCAAGATCGAGTCTCATAACCATCCTTCCTTTATTGAGCCATTTCAGGGCGCAGCCACGGGCGTTGGCGGAATTCTGCGCGACATCTTCACCATGGGAGCGCGTCCTCTGGCAGTGATGGACTCGTTGCGTTTCGGCCCAGCAACCACGGGAAAAGGCGCAGACCAGAGCACCGTGCACCGCAATCACTCGATTCTGGAAGGCGTGGTGAGCGGCATCGCCTCTTACGGCAACTGTTTTGGCGTGCCCAATCTGGGCGGTGAGACAAAATTCGAGCCGTGCTACTCGCAAAATCCCCTGGTCAATGCATTCGCACTGGGACTGGTGCGCCGCGACCAGATTTTCTATGCCAAAGCCGCCGGTGAAGGGAATCCAGTGATCTACGTGGGCGCCAAAACCGGACGCGATGGCATTCACGGCGCAACCATGGCCAGTGAGGAGTTTACGCAGGGCTCAGAGCAGAAACGGCCCAATGTGCAGGTGGGCGATCCCTTTCTGGAGAAGCTGTTGCTCGAGGCCTGCCTGGAAGCCATGCACACCGGTGCTATTGTGGGCATTCAGGATATGGGAGCGGCCGGACTGACGTGTTCCACCTGCGAAATGGGTGCGCGTGGTGGCGTGGGCATTGAGATTGAGCTTGATCGCGTTCCCCAGCGCGAAACCGGCATGAACGCCTATGAGATCATGCTGAGCGAATCGCAGGAGCGCATGCTGCTAGTGGCGGAAAGCGGGCGCGAGCACGAAATCTTTGCTGTCTTTGAAAAGTGGGGACTCGATGCCGTGATCGTCGGCAAGGTCACAAATAACGGGCGACTGCGCGTGCTGGAGCATGGACAGGTGGTGGCTGACATTCCCAATACCGCGCTCACAGAGGATGCCCCGTTGTACCGGCGTCCAATGGAACCATGGCGCGCGCCCGTGGCCGCGAGCAAACCGGCACACATTCAATTCAGGACGTCAGGGGATTTCACTGCCGAGTTGAAGCAGGTCCTAGCCGCGCCCAACATCTGCTCCAAGCGCTGGATCTTTGAGCAGTATGACTCCATGGTGCAGTCGAATACCGTGGAAGGGCCGGGAGCCGATGCAGGGCTCATGCGGATCAAAGGCACGAAGCGCGCGCTGGCCATGGCGCTGGATGGCAATGGGCGCTGGTGCTGGCTGAATCCCAAGCTGGGCGCTATGCATGCCGTGGCGGAGGCTGCAAGAAACGTCTCCTGCACGGGAGCCCTGCCGGTGGCAGCCACAAACTGCCTGAATTTCGGCAATCCGGAAAAGCCGCCGATCATGTGGCAGTTATCCGAGGTCATCGACGGACTGACGGCAGCCTGTGAGGCACTGGAAACCCCCATCACCGGAGGCAATGTCAGCCTGTATAACGAGACCCTGGGCGAGGGCATCTATCCCACCCCGGTGGTCGGCGTGGTGGGCATTCTGGAAAGTGTGGATGACGCCATGACCTTCCACTTCCGCCAGCCGGGCCGGGAAATTTTTCTGCTCAGCGGTCCCACGCCGCAGGATGCCGAAACAACCCTGGGCTCCTCTGAATATGCGCGTCACGTGCTCGGTGAAATCTGGGGCCAGCCGCCGGCCCTTGACTTAAAGCAGGAAGCTGCCTTGCAGAAGTGCCTGCACGAGCTGATTGGCAGTCGTCAGATCGAATCGGCGCACGATTGCTCGGATGGTGGTTTGGTGGTTGCCCTGGCTGAATGCTCCTTTGTTTCCGGCACTGGAGCGGAGGTAAATCTTAATTCCAATGGATCATTCCCGGCGGCGGTTCTATTCAGCGAAGACCCCGGCCGCGTGGTAATTACTTGCGACTTGAAAATTGCCGGGAACATCCAACAAGTAGCGGTAAAATGGGGCCTCAGGGCAGACCGGATTGGACGCACAGTTCCTGAAAAATTAGTCATTCAGATTGACGGCAGTGTTGCAGTCTCAGCCAAAGTGTCTGAATTGAAGCAAATGTGGGAGACAGCCCTGCCTCAGGCACTGCACGCGGACACACCGGAACACCTGGTGCCGGAAGTGTTGCAAAAGAGCTAGCTGATTTGGGAGACACGATGAACTGGAGCGGTTTGGAGCGAAGCGACAAGTTGGGTTTGGAGCAAAGCGACAAGTTGGGTTTGGAGCAAAGCGACAAGTTCAAAGACGAGTGCGGCGTAGTAGCCATCCATAATCACCCCGAAGCCGCCAAACTCGCCTACCTCGGCCTGCACCAGTTGCAGCACCGTGGGCAGGAGTCTGCCGGCATCGTTTCTTCTTATGGTGGACGCCTGCATCCGCACAAAGCCATGGGCCTTGTGGCAGACATCTTTACCGAAGACGTTCTGGACAAATTGCCGGGGGCGCTGGCCATCGGGCACACCCGCTACTCCACCGCCGGAGATTCCGCCCACCTCAACGCGCAGCCCATCATGGTGGACTGCAACAAGGGCATGATCGCCATTGCTCATAATGGTAACCTGGTCAATGCTCTCGATATCCGCAGCCGGCTCGAAGCCCAGGGCTCCATCTTCCAGACCACCAGCGATACCGAGGTGATCGTTCATCTCATTGCGCAATCCAAAGAGCAGACTCTGCCTGAGGCGATCTGCGATGCCTTGCGCCGCATTGAAGGCGCGTTCTCGCTGGTGATCATGACTCATGACCGTGTCTTTGCCGTGCGCGATCCGCGTGGCTTCCGTCCGCTTTCCATGGGACGCATCCACAACGGCGCCGGGGCAGAGCGCGATACTGTGGTCTTTGCTTCAGAGACCTGCGCCTTCGACCTGATCGGCGCGGTTTACGAACGCGATGTGAAGCCGGGCGAACTGGTGGTTGTGAGTCCTGAAGGCATTACTTCACGCTATTACGCCAGTGGCGCGAAGCAGACGAGCTGCATCTTCGAGCATGTATATTTCTCGCGGCCTGACAGCATGGTATTCGGCCGCCCCGTGCAGACCAGCCGCGAAGCCATGGGCAGGCAACTTGCCAAAGAAGCGCCGGTTGAGGCGGATCTGGTGGTTCCTGTTCCTGATTCAGGTGTAACTGCGGCCCTCGGCTATGCCGCTGAATCCGGCCTGCCGTTTCGCTTTGGATTGATCCGCAACCATTACATTGGCCGCACCTTCATCGAGCCGGAGCAGCGGGTGCGCGATTTCGGAGTGAAGCTCAAACTGAACCCGGTGCGCAGTATCCTGGCGGGGAAACGGATCGTGCTGATCGATGATTCCATTGTGCGCGGCACCACCAGCCGCAAGATCGTCCGCATGATGCGCGATGCCGGAGCCCGGGAAGTCCACATGAGGATCTCCTGTCCTCCAACCATTTCCCCCTGCTATTACGGCGTGGACACTCCTTCCCGCAGCCAGCTCATTGCCGCGAATAAATCCGTGGACGAGATTCGCGAATACATCGGCGCCGATTCGCTGGCCTATCTGTCGCTCAAAGGCTTGCGCGAAGCCTGCGCCGAAGGCGAGAAGACCACCTACTGCACTTCGTGCTACACGGGAATTTATCCGACGGAATTCATTCCTGTCGACCAGATTCAGCCTGCTACTGTCTTAGCGGCAAAGAAGCTGTAAGTTTGTTTGAAATTCCCGTAAAGCTTTTTCTCTGAATTAGAAAAGCTTCAGGTAGCCTTTCTTCCAACGGGCACGCTGCGCTTGTCCACAAGTACTGGGTCATTTCCTCCTAAGTGGCCATCATTGGACAATTCGAATTTATTGCTATGCGATGAAGGTCCACAATTAAGACTTGACTTACTCCCATGCACTTCGTCAAAATGCGGCAACTCATTCGGGGTTGTAAGGGGGTACTTCTATCGTGAGGGCGGCCCGTAAAGGAACGTTCAAGAATTAGAGCAACCGGCTTCTCGCAAGTTGAACTCTCTGTGTTCGGCCTTGAGCGAGCTTCAGTACAAACTGAATTCTGGCAAAAGCTCACCTCAGTTCAGCCAGAAGAGTGGGGAGATTTGTCCGCGCACTCGAACTATTTCGCTATTGTCTTCAGCCGTGGTAATACGGCGCGCCCTGCGTCGTTGTCGATCCATGAAATCAGCCGCAGATTCTCTATCGATGGTGTCCAAAGGAGCTTTGTATGAAGTGGTCTATTCACAAATGGAGTTTGCCGTTTCTGTTGTTAGTTGTGATCGCGTCTAGCGCTTATGTCTGGGGGCAGCTCGGAGCGTCAACCATCCGAGGCACAATCACCGATCCTTCGGGGGCCGCGGTTGGGGGCGCCACCGTAACCGTTACGAACCTGGAGACCAATCTCTCGAGGAAGCAGACCACCCAAGCCAACGGAAGCTACTCTTTCGGACTGATACCGCCGGGCGACTATAAAGTGGAGATCGAGGCAGCGGGTTTCCGAAAGAATGTGGTGCAGCGTGTCCATGCTCTGGTCGGCAACACCGCTGAGATATCGCAGGCCTTGCAAGTCGGCGAGGTCCAGCAAACCGTACTGGTTGATACCTCTATGAGCGAGGTTCAGGTTAATACCGAGGACGCAACCCTGGGCAACAACATCGAGAACCAGCAGATTCTCGAATTGCCCCTGAACAACCGCAACGTGCAAGACCTGCTCACACTGCAGCCGGCCGTGACGAAAGAAGGCTACGTTGCCGGCGCGCGCAGCGACCAGTCCAACATTACGCTGGACGGCGTCGATATTAACGACGCAGAATCGAACGCCTTCGGCGGGAACGTGCTGCGATTGAATGCAGAGGCCATCGCGGAGTTTCGTGTTGAAACGGTCAATTCCAATGCGAACGAGGGCCGCAGCTCCGCAGCCCAAGTCAACCTGGTCAGCAAGACCGGCACCAACAACTGGCATGGCGCGCTCTTCGAGTTTTACCGCGGCACGCTGTTCAGAGCCAATGACTGGTTCAACAACAAGGACCGTGTGCCGGTTGCGCCGCTGGTCCGCAACACCTTTGGCGGAGCGTTGGGCGGCCCCATCGTCAAAAACAAGGCATTTTTCTTTTACAGCGTTGAGAGCATGCGCGAAGCAACATCCACGCCGGTCACCCGTGTGGTTCCGCTGGCCAATCTTGGCCAGGGCACCATCCGGTACTCCTATTGCGTGGACCCGTCTTGCACCACCACCGCGGTCAACTCTCTGAACCTGGCGCAAAACCAGCAAGTCTATTCCGCTACGGGCATCAACTCGGCGGCGCTGGCTGCTCTGTTCGGGGCCGCACAAAAGTACCAGGCGAACGATAATTCGGTGGGAGATGGGTTGAATACGGGCGGGTTCCGCTTCAATGCCACCACCCCGCAGCATCTCAACTCGCATTATGCCAGGTTTGACTTTACTCCGACCCATGACCAGACGCTGTTCGTCCGCGCCAATGCGATTATCGACCATTCGACCGGTGCCCAGTGGCTACCCGATACCAAGGCGCCGTCGCTGTGGAGCCATCCCTTCGGCATCGCTGCGGGCCATACCTGGACGATCGGGCCCAATATGGTGAACAACATCCGCTATGGCTTCACGCGCCAAGCCTTCACTACTAGCGGTGACAGCACGGGCAATGACATCAGCTTCCGCTTCGTGTTTCAGCCTAACGGCCAACTGCACGACGTGAGCCGCGTGACTCCGGTACACAACATCACAGACGATGTTTCATGGACCCACGGAAAACATGTTTTCCAGTATGGATTCAACTTCCGCGCGGTCAGCAACGGGCGCGTCAGCTTCGCGAATGCGTTTGACAATGCAGTCACCAACCCCTCGTTTTATCTGGGTGCGGGTGATCACGTCTCCAGCGCCTTCCAGGATTTCCTGACCGCGAATAACCTGCCCGGCGGCGTCAACGGACTGGATGGGGCCGGAATTACGGCAGTACAAAACGCGGGCACGGCGGTCATCGGCCGGTTCTCGCAATACACCGCCAACTTCACCTTCGATCAGAACGGCAAACTGTTGCCGGCCGGAACGGCCAGTTCGCGGAACTTCGCCACGCAGGCCTATGAAGGATACTTCATGGATTCGTGGAAGTTCCGTCCGCACCTCACCTTTACCCTGGGTCTTCGCTATAGCCTGGAACGCCCGGTCTACGAGACGAACGGTTTTGAAGTGCAACCCACGGTGCCGCTCAGCACTTATTTCCAGCAGCGCCTGAACGCAGCCGCCCAAGGCACCAACTTTACTGCCCCGATCGTTGTCGGTCGCTCGGGCCCGGTGAATGGCGGCAAGCCGATGTACAACTGGGATAAAAACAACTTCCAGCCGCGCGTGGCAGTGGCGTGGTCGCCCAATTTCTCCAGCGGCTTCCTGCACTCGCTCTTTGGCAATGCCGGCACCTCCGTTGTGCGCGGCGGCTTCGCCATGCTGAACGACTACTATGGCGAGGCGCTGGCCGTGGACTGGGACCTGAATAACACGCTGGGTTTCACTTCGAACTTCACGACTCCGGCGAACACCTACGATACGCAGAATTGCGCCACCTGCTCGGGACTGGCGCCGTCATTCACCGGTTTCAATCAGGGGGTCCGCGGGCTGCCGAACGTGGTTGTGCCCGGGAACCTGCAATTCCCGCTGCAGCAGCCTCTGGACTTCGGCGAGCGCATTGAGACCAGCGTGGATTCCGGCCTGGTTGCCCCCACGGAATATACCTGGAATTTCACTTTTGAGCGCGAAGTGGCCAAGAGCACCAAGCTGACCGTTTCCTATATCGGACGGATGGGACGGAATCTGCTCGCCCGCCGCGACGTGACCGCTTTCAACAACGTGAAAGACCCCAAGAGCGGCATGGATTGGTACACCGCCGGAACCATGCTGGAGAAGCTGCGGCAGCAGGGTGTGTCGACCGCCAATGTTGCCGCCATACCATTCTTTGAAAACCTTTTCCCCGCCGGAATGGCCAGCATCATGAACAACTCTTTCGGCCTGGACCCGGTGTGCGGCGGTGGCAACCCCGGTTTCGTTCCTACGTGGACGAATACCCAGGTGTTCTACGCCATGCAAAGCCGGACACCCTCCAATCCCTGCGCATTCTTTGCCGGAAATGACTGGACGGACACGCAGGCGCTGGTGGACCAGGTGCTATCCTCCATCGGAGCGCCCACGCGCTTCATGCAGGCGCAATATGGGGCCCTTTCGGCCTGGAGCACGATCGGCAACTCCGCCTACAACGGTCTTACGGTCAGCTTGCGGCAGCGGCTGCGCAGTCTGTCTCTGGACTTCAATTACACGTTCTCGCACTCTTTGGATGACGCTTCAGGTTTGCAAACTGCAGGCGGCTTCGGCAGTGCGTTTATCGTGAATCCTATCAACCAGAACAGTTGGTACGGCAGCTCGGATTTCGATGTCCGCCAACAGATCAACGCTTCCGCCGTCTGGCAGGTGCCGTTCGGTAAGGGCCAAGCCTTCCTGAACCAGCCCAATCGCCTGGTGCAGTCGCTGGTTGGGGGATGGCAGATCTCCACCATTTACCGCTTCAACACGGGGTTGCCGGTCGGCGCCATGCCCTACGACGATGCCCGCTGGGCCACCAACTGGAACGTGCAGGCCAACGTGACGCCCACCAGCGCAATCACCACCTGCCCGAACCGCAGCAATACGCCGAAGCTCTTCGGAGGCTGCGATCTCAAGTCCATCTACCAGAGCTTCCGCAACGCCTATCCCGGCGAAACCGGTCCGCGTAATTACCTGCGCGAACCGGCCTACATGAACGCTGATATGGGTCTCAGCAAGGCATTTGAAATGCCCTGGAACGAGAAGCAGAAGCTGCAACTCCGATGGGACGTGTTCAACGTCGCGAACTATCAGCCGTTTGGGGCGGTTGATCTCAGCCGCTCGGGCTTCGGCGTGGCGCGCGATCCGAAATTGCGCAATTTGAACCCACCCGCTAACTGGGCCAACTTCACTGCCATCCAGGGGCAACCGCGCGTCATGCAGGTCGCGTTGCGGTATTCCTTCTGAGTGCGAAACTCGCGTTTATCCACAACCGCCGGGAGAATGAAAGTTCTCCCGGTTTTTGGAGCGAAGATCAAGTTCTAACCTGAACCCACTGCACCATCGGGCCGGGTTTCTCCCGGCCCGTTTTTCTTTTGCCTGCCGTTAGTCCGATAAGCGGCTGCGCGTGTACGATGATTGCCTGATTCCAACTGCTGAAAAGGACCACTCATCGTGTTCAAGACAGATCTGCTTGCGGGAAAAAGAATCCTCATTACCGGCGGCGCCACCGGGCTGGGCAAGAGCATGGCCCAGCGCTTTCTCGAATTGGGAGCTGCGCTCTATCTCTGCGGACGGCGCGAAAACCTGCTGGAAGAAGCCGCTGCTGAGATGCGCAAAGCTACCGGGGGAACGGTGAAGACCTTCTCCGTAGACGTGCGTGACGCACCGCGGGTCGAAACCATGATCGAGACATTCTGGCAGGATGGACCGCTCGACGTGCTGGTGAATAACGCTGCCGGGAATTTCATTGCGCGCACCGAGGAACTTTCACTCGGCGCTTTTGAGGCGGTGATCGGCATCGTGATGATGGGCACCATTCACGCAACCATGTCGTGCGGACGGCGCTGGCTCAAACAGGGCCACCAGGCGACTGTCCTCAACATCTCGACCACCTATGCCGATACCGGATCAGGTTACGTGGTTCCTTCGGCAATGGCCAAAGCCGGAGTGCTGGCCATGACCCGCAGTCTGGCCGTGGAATGGGGGCCGCGCGGTATCCGTTTCAATGCGATTGCTCCCGGCCCGGTGCCCACCGAGGGAGCATTTTCGCGCCTGATGCCGGCCAAAGAGATGGAAGAAATGGCAAAAAAGCTCAACCCCCTCGGCCGTTTCGGAACTCACGAGGAACTGGCCAACCTGGCCGCATTTCTGGTGAGCGACTACTCCGGTTACATCAACGGCGAGTGTGTCGTGATGGATGGTGGGGAACAACTCCAGGGTGCAGGCGAGTTCAGCCATCTGGGCCGGATGCTGACGGAAGAGCAGTGGCAGGCGATGAGGCCGAAGAAGAAATAGCTTTCGGTTTTAGCTGATTTTTTTTTTCGGCGGTAAAAGACTTCTGGCGCGGAGGCTGTGATATTGCCTCAAACGCGCCAGAAATTTTATCTACAGCCGGGATCAGACTCTGGCTTGTTTCGCTGCGATGTCTCCAATAATCGGAAGTTTGAATTGTTCGTTGTTGTATGCCTTGTACATCAGGAAAACCCAGCCAACAAACATGGCGAGCTCAATCAGCCTGAACAGATTCCAGAACAATCCGAATGCCCCCCATCCCGAGACAGAGAATAACATCCCGACGATAACCCAGCTCCAGATCATCCAGAAACCCCAGCACACGATCGAAAAGAAAATGGACTGGAAGGCATGGAAACGGACAAATTTATCATTTTTGTATGGTTCAATCACCAGAAAGATGATTCCGGTAATGACTCCAAGTATGTAGCACAGCGCTCCCGCCACGTTGTTGGTCATGCCCGTAGTGGCTGCGCCAGCCGGTGCGGGCGCTGGGGCTGCTCCGGTTGCGGGAGCACCTCCCTGGGCTGCCATCGCAGTACCACAAGCACTACAGAATCCCGAGCCTTCCGCTAATTGTGCTCCACATTTTGCGCAAAATGCCATAGAGACTCTCTCTCCTCTCAGACTGAGTGATTGGTGAAGATTTACTTGTGCAACAGCTTAGCCCTATTACCGGCAGAAGGGAAGAAACTTATTTATTGCAGGGGCCTGAATTTACAAGGTTTCCTTTGACTATTCCCCTTGTTTTCAGGTGATTTCATGTAGGCCGCTTAGTACCGGAAGGCGCTGTCCCGTGGTTCCCCAGCAATTACACAAGTATTACAAATGCGCGCCTCTCTGGCTGATAACTTGGTAATTAGACCAGCAAGGAGCCAATGTGAGTATTCTGAAGAATGACAGGACTTTTAAAGAGCCAATCAGCGGGCTCACTATGTTTTTCATGGTGATGTTTCACCTCGGAGCGATTGTGGCGCTGTTTACTTTCAGTTGGGGCGCACTGATTACGGCAGTCATATTGCTCTTTGTGGCCGGTGCCATGGGTATTGGCATGGGATATCACCGGTTGCTCACCCACCGCGGCTACAAAACCTACAAATGGGTGGAATATTTTCTTACGTTGTGCGCCACGCTCGCCCTGGAAGGCGGGCCGTTCTTCTGGGTAGCGACCCACCGCGTGCATCACCAGAATACTGATAAGGAAGGCGATCCTCATTCTCCCCGCGATGGCGGCCTCTGGGCCCACATGGGCTGGATCATCACCGGACGTGTGCTCCACAATCACGCAACCGAGTTGCTGCCTTATATTCCCGATCTTCGCAAAGATAAATTCCATACCTGGATCAGCAAATGGCACTGGGTTCCGATCACGCTGCTGGGCGTGGGGCTGCTGGCTTTTGGCGGAATCGATTACCTGTTGTGGGGCATCTTCCTGCGCACCGTGTTTGGCCTTCATTCCACATGGCTGGTCAACTCAGCCACGCACATGTGGGGAACACAGCGCTTCCTCACCGAGGATACTTCCAAGAACAGCTTCTGGGTCGCGCTGCTGACCTTCGGCGAAGGCTGGCACAACAATCATCACGCTCATCCGCAGTCAGCGCGGCACGGCTTGGCTTGGTGGGAAATCGACCTCAACTGGTACGGAATCTCCCTGCTGCGCATGTTCGGCCTGGCCTGGGACATCAAGCTGCCGAAATTCCGGACGGAACTCGTGCAGCCCACTGCGGCAACACCAGCTCCAACTCCAATGACGCGTCCTGTTGAACCGCTGGCTGCCTCAGGTGACGATTAATGAATCGGCCATCGCTTCTCGAATAGAGCACATCTCATCTGCACCAAAAAGCCCTCCTGTTTCTAGGAGGGCTTTTATCGTTATTACTTTTCAGGTTATTTCTTTTTGCCCGCAGCGTGATGCGCGGCGCTCGCGCCGTGAGCCACCGCTGCATGATGACCCTGGGCAAACAGGACACGCTCTGTATACTTCGTGTCCTTGGGATCATAGTAAGGCGTCCACCACTTCTTGGCCTTGTCCCCTGCCTGCTGAAGGGTTATAGGCTTGGAACTGGGGTGCTGCCCCTGGAGCATGCGGAAGTGATAATGATCCACCAGCCGTATGCCTTCCACCGCGTAACCGATGGCGGTATTGCGGTCATAGATGGCCAGCAGGCTGTCGCCGTTGGCTTCCTCTCCGCCTTTGGCCAGGTTTGAGGAGCCGGTAAACACCACCGGGTTATCGCCGTTGAAGTCCACCACCACGAATTTGTTGTGAATGGTCTGGCCCATGCCGCCGCTGTATTCTGTGTTAAATGGCGGAGGCACCTGCTTATTCAGGGAAGCGAATGCCGCAAAGACGCCGTGCTGCGCCGATCCCGGAGCAAACAGCGTGATTCCGGAAGGCTTTTTGCTCTTAGGGTCGTCTGCTGGACTCGCATTTTGCGTCATTCCGTAGGCAAAGAGGTCTTTGCGTTGATTCAGGGTTCCCAGTTGCTGCAGCACAGTGCCGCTGCCTCCGAGCTGCATGACGGCGAAGATCACCGAACTTTTGGCATTTTTAATGGCCTTTGCCACCACGTCCAGCGATACGGTTTCGGTGGTATGCGGCGACAAGGCTACCTCGAACTTGGGCAGATCGGGGCCGGAGCAATCAACATATTTGGCCGCGATGGGAGACTTGGCGAAAGCCGTTGCCACCTTGGCTGAACTCTTCAGCTTCTGCTGCTGGGTGAAGGCTTCATCGAAGGCAGCACCGTATGTCTTCGCGGTCTTGGGATCATCGATTACGATGCAGTTATTCGCTTGTACGTAGAGCCCGCGTATGGAGAAATTGGCCGAGCCGGTGAAGACCTTGAATGGCACACCATTGCGGCGGGCAACCATGACCTTGCAGTGGGCAAAGCGCTTGAAATGGCCCTGCACAACATTGTGGGCCCCGGCTGCCGCAAGAATCGCTTTGTGGGCGTCAATCTCAACGGCGCCTTTCTTGGTATGCAGGTCGGCATCGTCAAGGAAAGCGCGCAGGCGGCCCTCTTTGCCCAACTCCACGATCCCGCGAATGAAGTCCGGCTCATCCAGGTCATAAGCAAACAGGTCAACGTGGATGCTCTTGTCCTTCAGGCACTCATTCAGGAAGTTGAAGACCAGTTTGCGAGCCGTGTAGCCCAGCCAGGCCCATTGCTTCTCAAACTTTTTGGTATCGAACAGCATGAGCTTCTTCTGGCCCTTCTTTACATCCGGGCGAATCAGGGCGTTCTTGAATTCATCAGCATAGGCCTGCGAAGAAAGATAGCCACGGGTGAACCCAGGGGAGAATTTCTTGTATTGGTCGCAGAACTCGTCAAAGTTCACTGAAATGCGCTGCTTCTCCCCGGCTTTGAGGCCGGTCTTGCCCGCATAGTGCATGGCGGTCACTTCGTAGTCATACTGCCGGATGGTTTCTGCAGTCGGTGGAAAGTGCATCCAGTAGAACTTCTGAAATGGCGCTTTGTTGGAATCTGTCCACGGATTGGTAGGTTTGGTGCTTTTGGAAACACCTTTGGTGAGGCTGAGCCGGTTTTGAAGAAAGTAGGGCTTCCCTCCCTTGGGGAAGCACTCGATGGCAAATCCGGCAAAATCGTCTGTCGGTTGTGGCATGTCAAAAGCGAGCAGCACAGAACCGTCACTTACATAAGAGTTGACTTTCAAAGACATGGTGACTCCGAAGGAAAGTTAGTTGGGTGATTATCTGCCGATTCAACAGATACTACAAGTGAATACTTAATGAAATTAAGGAATGCACTGGTCTGCTTAAACTTCTTGGCCTTGCGGCAGTAATCCCTATCTATGAAGACGTGACTCACTGCCATTTTCCTGAGTTGAAAGAAGAATTCAAGCGTCAGAATCACTCTACGTCGCGCCAATTTGCGCCCACGCCGATTTCCACCAGCAGCGGCACCTTCACCGGGTAGACATTTTCCATCCGGTCACGGACCAGTTCGCGGACGGTTTCCAACTCCGCCGGCGGGACTTCAAACAGAAGCTCGTCATGCACCTGGAGCAGCATGCGCGTTTTTAAGGCACGCTGGCGCAGCTCCGCATCGATTCTGATCATGGCCAGCTTGATGAGATCGGCGGCCGTGCCCTGCAGTGGTGTATTTACGGCGGTGCGCTCGGCGAACCCGCGCGCCGTGGCGTTTTTGCTGTTGATGTCCGGAATAGGACGCACGCGCCCCAACAGGGTCTTTACCTTCTGCTCGCGCCGGGTATCGTCCAGTACGCGTTCGCGGTAGGTGCGCACTCCGCTGTACTTCTCGAAATAAGCATCAATGAATTTTTTTGCCTCGCGCTGCTCAATACCCAACTGCTGCGCCAGTCCGAAGGGCGAGAGGCCATAGACGATGCCGAAGTTCACGGCCTTGGCGCGGCGGCGGTGCTCGGCGTCAATCAGCATGGGCGGTACGCCAAAGACCTGCGAAGCGGTGAGCGAGTGTATATCGTCGCCCCGGCGGAATGCCTTCACCAGCAACGCATCATCGGAGAAGTGGGCCAGCAGGCGCAACTCGATCTGCGAATAATCCGCAGCCAGCAGCATATATCCCGGCTCGGCGATGAAGGCCGCGCGAATCTCCCGTCCAAGTTCCGTGCGTATAGGAATGTTCTGAAGATTGGGATTGGTAGATGACAGCCTGCCGGTTACTGCGCCGGTCTGGTTGAAAGTCGTATGCAGCCGGTTAGTGCAGTGGTTCAGGAGCGCAGGCAGGGCATCCACGTAGGTGCTCTTGAGCTTGGCGAGCTGGCGATAATCGAGCACCAGGCGCGGCACCTCGTGCTCGGCGGAAAGCTCTTCCAGAACGTCCACGGCCGTGGAGATGGTTTTACCCTTGCCATACTTTACCGGCTTGGGCAGGTTCATCTTGTTGAAGAGCACGTCGCCGAGCTGCTTGGGCGAGTTGATATTGAACTCGAAGCCTGCCTTCTGGTGAATCTCGCGCGTTTTGGCGTCGCATTGCTTCTCAAGCTCCACCGAGAGCTTGCCGAGCATCTCGCAATCGATCTTTACGCCCGCATGTTCCATGCGCGCCAGCACCGGCGCCAGCGGCAGATCGATGTCTTCATAGACGGAGAGCAGCCCCGCGTCTTCTACCTCTTTACGCAACACCAGGGCGATCCTTCCGGTCACGTCAGCCGATTCAGCCAGCGAATCAGAGAGCCTGAGATTGAAGCTGCGCACAGCCACCTCGGCCAGCGAGTGATTGGAATACGTGGGGTTGATCAGATAGGAATAGAGCATTGGATCATGCTCCACGCCTGCCAGCTCTATGCCTCGCGGCTCCAGCTCTCGCAAGGCCGCTTTGTAATCGTGCACCGTCTTGAGGACCTTTGTGTCCTGAAGCAGTTGCTTGATGTCCGCAGAGAGTTCATCTTCAGTCACATGCGCCGTGAATGCCTGCCCGGTTGCCGGAGACAATGCCAGCTTCAGCGGTGCGACTACCGGACCTGCGGCCAGGGATGGAGGAATCAGCGGCAGGTTGCCTGATTCGCGCTCCAGTTCCGCTTCCTCCTCTTTGCTTACGGTTGCAGCCGCCGTCAATTCGAAGGCCACCGCAAGAGGCCTGGCTTTCCTGAGAACGGTAAAGTCCTTCTGCTGCAAGTCACGGTAGTCGGTATCTTTAAGCTCCAGCGTGGGCACCAGTTCTTTGAGCAGCGTGGTGAACTCCAGTTCGGTGAAGAGGGAGCGCAGGGCTTCCGTGTCCGGTTCACCGGCCATCATCTTGTCCACATCAAATTCAATCGCCACGTTCTGGTCGATAGTGACCAGTTGCTTGCTCCACAGAATGGTGTCTTTGTTGTTGAGCAATGATTCCCTGTAGGTCTTGCGCTCTACCTCGTCAGCATGGGCCAGCGCATTTTCGAGCGTGCCGAACTTCTTGATGATGTCTACTGAGCCTTTATCGCCGATGCCGGGAGCGCCGGGGATGTTATCGATGGAATCTCCGCGCAATGCCATTACATCGATCACCTGCTCCGGGGGCACCCCGAGAATCTCTTCCACCTTGGCGGCATCGCAGATCAGGTTGTCTTTGGTGGGATTTAAAACGCAGATCTTCTGGTTCACCAGTTGCAGCATGTCCTTGTCGCTGGAAACGACGAAGACCTCGTACCTTCGCTCCGCGGCCTTGCGCGCCAGGGTACCGATCACGTCATCGGCCTCGAATCCCTTCTGCTCCAGGATGGGAATTTTGTAAGCATCGAGCGCCCGCCGGATATACGGCACCTGCTGGACAAGATCCTGGGGCATCTCCGTACGGTTGGCTTTATAGCCGTGATACTCGATCTGCTGGAAGGTCTGTGTCTTGATATCGAACTTCTGAACCGAGGTAACCGCTTTGGCCTGCTCATCCCGGAACGTTGGCCCAGCCACGTCGAAGACCGCGGCCAGATGCTCCGGATTGAAATCCGTGCGCAGCTTGCGCAGCATGTTTACGAATACATAGGTCGCCGCCGTAGGAACCCCGGTCTTGGTTGACATGGGCCGCTGCCGCACCATGGCATGGTAGGCGCGGAAGATGAAGGACATGGTGTCCAGCAGAAAAACACGTCCTTCAGGCGCGGATTTTTGATTGGAGGGCAATAGGAAATTCTAACATTCTGAGAGGCTGTGATTCTCCCGTAACAATGCTGTCTCCGTTCATCGATATTCCATCCCTTTGCAGGGTTGGATGAGCCAGGAATGTTGTCCAATGAAAAACACAGAGTCCCGGAATGACAGGGCGTCACGCGCAACCGACGTATAATGTCCCGAATCATCTACGCCATCCAGGGAGGAAACTTATGCGTTGCCGCATCGCGCTCTTGCTTATTTTTGCCGCTGCCTGTTCGGCGCAGGAAAAGCCCCAGGCAGACCCGGTTCCCCGCATGGAGCAGATCATTCAATCCTATCTTGCCGATCATGCATTCATGGGATCGGTGCTGGTGGCACGCGGCGGCAAAACGTTGCTCGACAAGGGCTACGGCTTCGCCAACCTGGAGTGGCAGGTACCGAATACTTCCACCACTAAGTTCCGCCTGGGCTCGATCACCAAGCAGTTCACCGCAGCCTCCATCCTGCTGCTGGAGGAGCGCGGCAAGCTCAAGACGGACGATCTGGTCAAAAAGCACATACCGGATGCTCCGGCCGCCTGGGATAAGGTGACGATCTTCCATCTGCTCACGCACACCTCGGGCATTCCCAGCTTCACCAGCTTCCCTGACTATCATTCGCGCGAGTGGGAGACTATGACTCCGCAGCAACTGGTGGACTGGTTCCGCGACAAGCCGCTGGAATTCGAGCCCGGAACGAAGTGGAATTATTCCAACTCCGGATACGTTCTGCTCGGCTACTTGATCGAAAAGATCAGCGGGCAGAGCTATGCCGAGTTCGTACAGCAGAATATCTTTACGCCTTTGGGCATGAAGGACTCAGGCTATGACTCCAACGCGGCCATTATCGAGCATCGCGCCGCAGGATATTCGCGCGGCAAGAACGGCCCTGAGAACGCGGACTTCATCAATATGAGCATTCCGCTCTCCGCCGGCGCGCTTTATTCGACCACCGAGGACCTGCTGCGCTGGGAGCAAGGTCTTTTTGGCGGCAAACTGCTCTCACCCGCCTCGCTGGCAAAAATGACCACACCATTCAAGGAGGATTACGCCTTCGGGCTGGGTGTCTCCACCAGAAATGGCCGCAAGATGATTGCGCATGATGGCGGCATTGAAGGCTTCAACACCTCGCTGGCTTACTATCCTGATGACAAGCTGGTCGTGGCGGTGCTGGCCAATCTCAATGGCCCTGCTGCGGGTGATATCGCCGCTTCGCTCAGCCGGGTGGCTCATGGTGAAAAAGTGGTGCTGACTTCCGAGCGCAAGGAGACCGCCCTGCCCCAGCAGACGCTCGCGAAGTATGTGGGGAGCTATGAACTGGCGCCCACGCTCACCTTAAGCATCACAGTCGAAGACGGCCGGTTGATAGCCCAGGCCAACCAGCAACCCAGGCGCACATTGTTTGCCGAATCGGAAACCATGTTCTTCCGCAAGGATGCGAACGTGCAAATCGAATTCGTCAAAAATGATAAAGGCGAAGTCACCGGCCTCGTGCTGCATCAGGGTGGGCAGGAGATAAAGGGTGTGAAGAAGTAGGTTTGCAAAAAGCTTACAGGATATACCTCGACAAATCCTGGTCCTTCACGATGTCCGACAGCATCTTCTGCACGTAGGCGGCGTCTACCCTGACATCTTTCTCTTTCAGATCGGGAGCATCGAAGCTGATGTGGTCGAGCACCCGCTCCATAATGGTATGCAGGCGGCGCGCGCCGATGTTCTCGGTATTTTCGTTCACGCGGAAGGCGAAGCGCGCAATCTCATCGAGCGCATCACGGGTAAATTCCAGCCTGAGTCCTTCGGTCTCCAGCAGCGCGATATATTGCTTGGTCAGAGAAGACTTGGGTTCGGTCAGGATGGCAATGAAGTCTTCCATGGTGAGAGATTTCAGCTCTACCCGGATAGGGAAGCGTCCCTGAAGCTCCGGGATGAGATCGCTGGGCTTGGAAACGTGGAACGCTCCGGCGGCAATAAACAGGATATGGTCGGTGCGCACCATGCCATAGCGGGTATTGACAGTCGTGCCTTCTACGATCGGCAGAATGTCACGTTGCACGCCCTCGCGGGAGACATCCGGGCCATGCCCGCTCTCCCGGCCCGCGATCTTGTCGATTTCATCGAGAAAGATGATTCCGGACTGCTCCACACGATCCACGGCAACCCGCGTGACCTGATCCATATCGATCAGGCGCGACTCTTCTTCCTGAAGAACGTACTCAAAGGCTTCGCTCACCTTCATCTTCCGCTTCTTGGTGCGCTGGCCGAAGATGTTAGGCAGCATGTCCTTGATGTTGATGTCCATCTCCTCCACGCCTTGGTTGGAGATGATTTCGAAGGCAGGCATGGAACGTTCGCGAACCTCGAGATCGACCATACGGTCGTCCAGCTTGCCTTCCCGCAACTGCTGGCGCAGCTTCTCGCGCGTGCGTGAGGTGGAATCGCTGCCGTCTTCGCCGGAGACCAGGGCAAATCCGGCCGTAGAAGCCGATGATGAGGACGCCGGGGAACCGGGCAGCAGCAGGTCGAGAATGCGCTCTTCGGCGTTCTGCTCGGCCTTCTCGGCTACTTCTTCCATCTTTTCTTCCCGCACCATGTCAATGGCAATCTCTACCAGGTCGCGGATCATCGACTCAACATCGCGGCCTACGTAGCCCACCTCGGTGAACTTGGAAGCTTCCACTTTGAGGAATGGCGAATTCGCCAGACGCGCCAGGCGGCGGGCAATCTCGGTCTTGCCCACGCCCGTGGGGCCGATCATGATGATGTTCTTGGGCATGATCTCTTCGGCCAGTTCAGGAGCGAGCTTCTGGCGGCGCATGCGGTTGCGTAGGGCAATGGCAACGGCGCGCTTGGCCTCATGCTGGCCTACGACATACTTGTCCAGTTCAGAGACGATTTCTCGCGGGGTGAGTTCGTCCAGGCTGATATCGCTTTCTTCTGCGATTCCGGGTAGATAAATGGCCATTCTGGTTACTGCTCCTTCTGCTTGCCGGGAAGGGTCTTCTTTATTGATTCAGTTGGGAACTAAACGATTCGAGCTTACGATCCATCTCATTCGCCAGGGCTCAAGCCCCTTTTATTTCATCCTGTAACGCGGTACTGAAGCCCGTCTTCCACCATTGCATTTAGCTGCCGTCTCCTGACTTGGCGCTTTTCTTCTCCGCGTCTGAGAGTTCCTCGATGGTGAAAGTATCGTTGGTATAGATACAAATCTTGCCCGCGATTTTCATCGCCTCCTCGGCAATTTTCCGCGCCGGAAGTTCGGTATTCTCGACCAGGGCTTTGGCTGCGGCCATCGCATACGAGCCTCCGCTGCCGATGGCAGCCACACCCCCGTCGGGTTCAATCACGTCTCCGGCGCCGCTGATCAGGAAAGTCTGGTTCACGTCGCTGACCAGCAGAAGGGCTTCCAGATGACGCAGGATCTTGTCTGTGCGCCAGTCTTTGGCCAGCTCGACGGCTGCGCGGCCCAGGTTGCCGTGATACTGCTCCAGTTTGGCCTCAAAACGGGCAAACAGCGAGAAGGCGTCAGCCGTGGAACCGGCAAATCCAGCCAGAATCTTGTCGTTATAAAGACGGCGAATCTTCTTCGCCGTATGCTTGATCACGCCTTCCCCGAGGGTGACCTGTCCATCGGCAGCCATGACAACACTATGGCCGCGGCGCACGGAAACCACGGTAGTGGAACGTATTTTGGGCTTATTTTGTGCAGCTTTCACAGATGCTCTGGATACCATGAGGGCAATCTCTAATTATAACGTAGTGGGGCCGGAGCCAAGTTTTTGCCGCTGATGACGCTGATTTTTTAAATGTTCCACCACAGATCGACAGAACTCCATTACTGGAACGGGAGCACCGAAGCACCAACAAGAGCCAAGAGCCAAAAGCCAAAAGCTAAGAACCGAGAGCTTTTCCACGCAAGTTCCTGCTCCCTGTTCGTTCTTTCAACAAGCTGCTTCGTTGCCGGGAGATTTGGGGGGATCATGGGTGGTACACGCTTGTCGTGGCTGTGGGGTCTCTTTCTCTTCCTGCCGGTTTTTGTGCTGGCACAAACCGGCAACAATCCTTCTGTTTACCAAATCGTCGAATCCCGGATGCGGTTTCCTCTGGACCCTGTAACCCATCTGCAATTGCCGCTGGAGAGCCACGCAGAAAAGCCAATCGCGGCAAGAATCTATCTGCAGGTGCTCAAAGCCGATGACAAGTTGCTGCGAGACACCATGGCGGAAGTCATGATCGAACCAGGGCCGCACACGCTGGATATCCCCTGGCCAGGAGTTTTCTCAAGCCAGTCTTTATCTGATCTCTACTGGTACCGGCTGCACTACAGGGTTGTCCCTGATGGGCATGAGCTGCCGGCACAGGAAGGCATTGTGCAGCTCAGCCGGATCATTCCCACCGTGCTTCGCTTGCAGGTTTCAGGATTCAAGCATCCCCAACGCGGTTCCACGCTGCCGTTGCGGGTGCACGTGGATGATCCGCGAACGGGCAAAGGCCAGGGAGGCGTTCAGGTCGAGGCCGAATGGCAGCTTGAGAAGAACGATAAGCCTCTTCCTGTGGTGCAGGGTCGCACCAATTCCCGCGGAAACCTGATCCTTACGATGAAAGTGCCGGGAGATATCGAGTCGGAGCCAACCATCGAAACGCGGGCGCGCCAGGGCGCATGGGCGGAGAGCCAATCGGTTGGTCTGGAACTTCAGGAACGCTACAGCGTCTCCCTCTCGACAGATAAACCTATCTACCAGCCGGGCCAGGTTTTGCACATGCGCGCACTGGTGCTGGGTGGTGACAACCATGCCCGTTCAGGCGGGACAGTAACATTTATCGCCAGAGGCTCCGAAGATGACGTATTCAAGAAAGAGGCGAAGACATCAGAGTTCGGGGTGGCCCAGGTTGACTGGGAAATCCCCCAAAAAATCAGAATGGGGGAATATTCCCTCAGGGCGGAGATCGCGAGTGATTATCAGGCATTTGCCGCCATACGCATCAGCCGCTATGAACTGCCGCAGTTCACAGTAGAAGCCAGTCCAGATAAGCCTTATTACATGCCCGGAGAAGCGGCGCGAGTGCAGATAAACGCCAGTTATCTGTTTGGACAACCGGTGAAGCGCGGCAAGGTACGTATCTTACGCAGTGGCACCGAGCGGTGGGACCCGGATAAAAAAGACTATGAGATAGAGGATCAGATACTCCAGCAGGGCGAACTCGACAGCTCAGGGAAGTTCACTGCCGGCATTGATTTGAAAAAAGACTTTGAGCAATTAGGCGACCGGGATTACCTGCGTTACCAGGACGTCCGTTTCGCGGCCTATGTCACCGACCTCTCCACGAACCGCACGGAACAAAGACATTTCACTCTGCGCACCACGAAGGAACGCATTCACCTCTACGTGCTCAACCGCTATGAGGATTCGGCAGGGCCCCTGGATCTGTTTATCACCACCGCCTTTCCAGACGGCACTCCTGCCTCTGTTGATGTAAAGATCAGCGCGGTACAGCCGGAACCACTCGATGGCCTTCCGCAAACCGGGCCGTCCCGGCAAGAAATCGGGCATATTCACACGAATAAATACGGTGTAGGCCACTTTCGTTCCAGTTTCCCGGTATCTTCTCATAACGGATCACAGTACTCCGATACGGAATTGTTTCTGGAAGCCTCTGACCGGCACGGCAACCGGGGAGTCCATTCCGAGCACATGTGGCGGCGTGGGGAAGAGTACCTCCACATCACTGCTCTCAAGACTTTGCTGCGGGAAGGCGAGAGTGTGAATGCGGAACTTGAATCTTCCGAGGCAGAGCCGGAAATCTACGTTGATGTATTGGGCGGTGGAAAACTGCTCGGGACGCAGCGCATACAACTGCACCAGGGACGCGGCCATGTGGAGATCCACTGGCAGGAGGAATTCAGGAACAGCATTCTGCTGGTGGCATACAAACTGGATTTCGCAAGTGAACGGAGCACGGCTGCAACTGCTCAGGTACTGTTCCCCGAACTGCAGGATCTCGACCCGGGTGTGCGTCTGCAGCAGGCCACGTATAAACCGGGAGAGTCGGCTCTGGCGACGTTTCATGTCCGCTCGCCCGAAGGTAAGGAGGTGCGCAGCGCCCTGGGTATCGTGATCTATGACCAGGCGGTGGCCGAGCGCGTCCGCAGTGATCACGAATTTGGGAGATACGGTTTTTATTACAACGATCTCCGCTGGGACGGCTATAACCACATCGCCGGCATCGGCTACCGTGATCTGCTCAACCGCCAGCTTACCGGTCCGGTACCGCCTGATCTGGAATTGCTGGCCCAGGCCGTTCTGGCTCCCGGCTGGAACGGGCAGAATTTTGATCTGTTTTTAGAATCCGAAAGCGCCTTTGACCAGAGCCCCTCACAGGTATTTCAATCCCAGATTTCCCGCAAGCTGGAGCAGCTCGAGAACCTGCTCAAGTTCAACTACTCCTCGTCTTTCGCTTACCCTAAAGAACTGGCGGAGTTGCGCCGGATGCTCAGCGCCAGCGGCATCAACTTCGATGAACTGCGTGATCCCTGGGGTGTTCCTTATCGCGCCTCATTTTCTACTCGCGGGACATACGATGTGATGGAACTCATCAGCAATGGGCCTGACAAGCTGCCCAACACTGCGGATGATTTCACTGCTCTTACCATCCAACAGCCCTACTTCGGGTTCATCGGCCACAAGATTGATGAAGCTGCGCGCGAGTATGCAAACGAGGGAAATACGTTCGCGATTTCGAAACTCTTGCCCGGCTTTTGCAGAAAAAGGGAATTGACCTGAAGTCACTGAAGGACCCGTGGGGACATGCCTACAGCTTCGATTTTGAAGTGGACGCCAATAATTATGGCATTCACATTCGCAGCGCCGGTCCTAATGGTGTTTTCGCTCGGCCGGGCGCCGGCTCGTCTGACGACGTCCACGAATGGACCTCTCTGACGCGCTATTTCGTGCACGAATCCGCGTTGCTCGAAACGGCCCTGGCAGGCCACTTCCGCCAAACCGCCATCTTTCCTGCCAATCAAGATGAATTGCAGCCGGTGCTGAG
>QHVI01000202.1 GCA_003223515.1 Candidatus Angelobacter sp. Gp1-AA117 | reverse complement strand
ATTTGAAAATAGCAGTTCCCATGCAGATGGAACCCGTGGGAAATGGCGATCTGCTGATCCATGGTGATGAGCTTTTCTATCGAGGCATCCGCTTGCCGTTATTCGGATTTCGCGTTCAATTTCGCAGTAGTGTCGTCGAAAGTGATGGCCAGACCGAGATCAGGATTGAAGGCAGGCTGTTGCTGCAGCCACGCTCTGCCCAAGGCACGTTTCTTCTGCGGACCATACTCAGACGCCCTGAAGAGTTGGGCAGGATCAGCTATGTTGTACGCGCGCTGCCTGCGGGCGCAACAGCGTCCTGAGCTTCTGAAAACGATGACTCGGCAGCATTGCCTGTCCCCAGCCAACTGCGGGCTGCGCCTTTTTCCGGTTCAACGCCGCACATTCTTCTGCAGTAGAACAGCAGGAACCGTACGCGGCTGCGCCGTCGCTGCACAGCACTCTCGTCGCCCATGCACCAGAGGCGAAGCGTCTCAAAACCCCATTCCGTTGCCAGCCGGATGAAATTCCGGAAGATCAAATAATCTACAAGACGCCCCATGACACCGAAACGGACCTGATAGTCATACACAGTCTTGAAGTAAGTCGCGTTCTCGCGGGGCTTATAGAGCCAGATTCCACGTCCCATCGTGATAATTGACTTCCAATCCCTGGAATCGAACTCAAACGACGATAGTGACAGGGGAATGCTCTGTAGATAGTGACCGAACCCGGCAACTTCCATTCCAAACCCAATGCGGGTCCGGTAGTCCATCAAATGGAAGCCGCGCGTGTCTTTCTCATCGAGATATCGAATGGAATTGAATCTTATGTCCCACAAAACATGCAAGTCCGGCTCTTGTGTTCGTTGCCAAACTGTTTCAACCGCAGCAGGGATCATTGCCTCTACCACGATTTTCCGGTTTGCGATCTTCACCCCCGTCATGATTGGGCCGCTGCCTTGTTCAGAAGTTTGTATCGGATGCCGTCCTGAAACCAGTGATAAAAGTCATAAGTAAACGCCATGACTGCGGTTACTCCCATTACATTCATGTAGGACCGCAGCAAAAACGGAACATGCGGCGGCTGGATCATAATCGATGATGGAAGTAGACGGTCCGGCCAGACGGTTTGCAAAACCAGCAGCAGATAGGAACCTACAAGCAGGCTCAGAACAATATGCATGAAATATTCGCCGCGAGGCAGTCCGCCCTGGCTTTTCCGGCTTGCTGTCTCCTCCCAGACGTCTGACCATGCCACATAAACGTCAGCCGAGAACAGAACGGCCAGGAAAAGCAACCACCAGCCATGAAACCGAAGGTTCGCAATTATAAGAAACTGGCAGGCATAGATGAGATGCCGAATCGTATGCCACAAAACTTCTTTGTGGCATTCCGGCCGACGAGCAAGCGTGCACTTGTAGATATGAAAATAGAGCACGTCAAAGGCGCCGAGATGGCCGACCACTAAGAGAAGATAAAAAGCCGCTTCCATGGAATTCTCCAGAGTTGCATGGAAGTGTACAACGGGCTATTTACAACGCGGTAATGACGATAGTGACTACTATGCAGACAGTTAAGGTTCCGGGGTCAAGCAGGCCGTGAATGCAGAGCTCATTTCCCCGCACCTTTCCCCTTCGGTTTTGGGCATGTCCCGCTCAATACCTGTTCCACTTTCCTGCTGAGGCTTTCGACGCTGCCGCGTAAATCGGTGCTGACCTCATAGAGAATGGATGGTTCTGCCGTGGAAGGATCGCCATCATTGAAGATCGGCTGAGGAGCGTATTGCATGATCAACTGCCCTCGTTTGGCTGCATCGTTCCCGACCAGAATGGAGACAATGGCCATGGCTTCATCGAGGCCTGAGGAGATGCCGCCGCCGGTAATGCGGTTGGCATCGATCACGAATCGGGGAAATCCATCGGCCACAATCACATTTGGGAAAAGTTTCAGGACAGATTTGTATCCCCAGTGAATGGTGGCTTTATATCCATCAAGGAGCCCGGCTGCGGCCAGCAGGAGCGCGCCGGTACAGACGGAGGTGATCAGCTTCGCTCCGGCTGCCTGGCGTTTCAAAAATCCTATGTAGGTCTCGTCGCATAGCGTGTCGTCGAAGCGGACGCCTCCGGGCACAAACAGCACATCCAGTTGCGGGCAGGAATCAAAAGACCAATCAGGCAGGATTCTCAGGTGCTCATAGGATTCAACCGGATCGCACTTCGCCGGTCCCATCAATAAGGTGGTCAATTGGGGGTCTTGCATGAAGAAGGTCTGGTGCGGCCCTACCACATCCAGCGCGTCAAAGTTTTTGTAAAGGGGAATGCCTATGAGAATGTTCTGCCGGGAGCTGTTTTGATTCATGATTCATACCCTCGCGGGCATCATATGCGGAATCGCCGGGACTGCAAAATGAAATCGGGTTTTCGGGTACTTTTGTACTTTGGATTTCTGTACTCCGTCTAGTCAATTGCCATCTGCCGATAGCTCCATTACCCTTATCCCTTCATGCGTTTTGTCACGAGGTTCCGGCGGGCCTTCTGGCGGGTCTTGATACACGGGCAACTGGCGGTGGCCAAGGCGGCTGCCTATTCGTCCATTCTTACGTTCTTTCCCGCCATCCTGGTGATTACCTCCATTCTTGAAACTTCGCACCGCACAGAAGGCTTTGTGCGCGAGCTTGCGGCAGCCGTAGGCTGGGTGCTGCCTCCGGGACCGAACTCCGTTGCCTTGACATTTTTTCAATCCAAACAGCAGCATACGGTTCGCCTGCTGACTTCTGCGGCTATCGTAACCACACTGGCGGCCTCGGGCGTGATGATCTCGTGGATGGAAGGCTTCCGCAAAGCCTACTCCATGCAGAACACCTGGAGTTTCTGGAAAGAGCGGGCCATCGCGTTTTACCTGGTCTTTCTGGCGTTGCTGCCGCTCGGCTTTGCCACCATTCTTGTAGTGTTCGGCAACCAGATCGAAGATTGGATGCAGAGGGAGTCGATGCATCTCTTCCGTCCATTGGTCTATGTGTTCTGGGTGTTCATGCGCTGGATCATCGCCATTCTGGCCAGCATCTGCTGTATCGCGCTGATCTACCATCACGGCGTGCCCAAGACGCAGTCCTGGCGACGGGTGATGCCGGGAGCGGTGCTGGCTACCTTTCTCTGGTTCCCGGCAACCATGTTCTTCGGCTGGTATGTGACCAATTATGCCAACTACAGCGTAGTCTATGGCTCGCTGAGCGCCGCTATTGCGCTGCTGGTGTGGCTGTATATTCTTTCCATCATCGTGCTGCTGGGCGCGGAGTTCAACGCGCAGGTCTATCCTAAAATCATGGACAGCAATGAAGCAGCCGCGCCAAAGGTAAACTCTTGACCAACGTTTTCAAAGGCCTTGATCCAACTCCACCTCCAGCCATCTTCCGCAAAGCCAAGATCGTCTGCACGGTCGGCCCTTCCAGCAATTCTGAGGCTGTCCTGCGCGACCTGATGCGCCTGGGCATGGACGTGGCGCGCCTGAACTTCTCCCACGGCACCCACGACGAGCATGCGCGCATGATCAACCGCCTGCGCAAGGGCGCGGAGAAGGAAGACCGGACTATCTGCATCCTTCAGGACCTGCAGGGACCGAAGATTCGCACTGGACGCCTGAAATTCCGCACTCCTGTGGCAATCAAGGCCGACTCGCACATTACTATTACGCCTCGCGATATTGCCGGCACCTCGCATACGATTTCCACCACCTTTAAGACCCTGGCCCAGGAAGTAGAACCCGGCTCCCGCATTCTGCTCTCGGATGGACTGATCGAACTGCGCGTCCGCAATATCCATGGTGAAGACGTGGAATGCGAGGTCATCAACGGCGGCATGCTGGGAGAGCACAAGGGCATCAACCTGCCGGGCACGGTGGTGCGTGTTCCTTC
The DNA here is from genome assembly GCA_003223515.1 of Candidatus Angelobacter sp. Gp1-AA117. GTDB lineage: Bacteria > Acidobacteriota > Terriglobia > Terriglobales > Acidobacteriaceae > Angelobacter. Next base: position 8,808 of record QHVI01000202.1, on the reverse strand, counting down.
GCTGACTGATAAAGACGAAAAAGATCTGGAGTTCGGCTTGAAGCACGGCGTGGACATGATTGCCTTTTCCTTTATTCGCACCGCCGACGACGTGCGCGCAGTAAAGAGGCTGGTGCTGGCCGCGCGTTCGGATGCCTGGGTGATCGCCAAGCTAGAGAAGCCACAGGCCATTGAGCATCTGGAAGAAATACTCGACGTGGCCGATGGCGTGATGGTGGCCCGCGGCGACCTCGGTGTGGAGGTGCCGCCGGAGAAAGTGCCTGTCATTCAGAAGCATGTCATCCGCCGGGCTACTGAATGGCGCAAGCCGGTGATTACCGCCACGCAGATGCTGGAGTCGATGATCGAGAATCCCCGGCCTACGCGCGCGGAAGCCAGTGACGTAGCCAATGCCATCTTCGACGGCACTGACGCAGTCATGCTGTCCGCCGAAACCGCCAGCGGCAAGTATCCACGCGAGGCAGTGAGCATCATGTCACGCATCATCTGCGAAGCTGAAACCAACATGCAGGACGAAACCCTGCGGCGGCGCCATCCAAAGCGGCAGCTTTCGATTTCCGAGACGATCTGCGAATCGGTTGCCCATGCCGCTCATCTCCAAGTACCGTCCTACGTGCCCGATCTTTGCTTTTGCGTCGAGCAGTACGGTATGCGCCCGCCTGAACCTGCTGTGGGGCGTGCAGCCCATTCTTTGCGGAATGGAGAGCCAGACAGAAGACATGGTGCTGACTGCGGAAAGAACGCTGCTCAAAAAGCATGCAGTGCAGGCCGAGGATGTAATCGCCATCGTAGCTGGAACCCGCACCACCACCGGGTCAACAAATTTCATGAGATTACACGTGGTCGGCTCAGTCGACCGACACCCCCGTCCGGACGAGCGACGCAAGACCCAGAGGAGCAGGCCATCGCCAATAAGAGAACATTAAGCAAGTTCACGCTCCGGCCCGATGCAGGGGGTATCGCGGTTACAAAAAAGGGGGGGAGGCAAGTTGTAATTTTTAATTTGTAATTTCTTGAAGGGCAAAGCGGCACATCTGCAGCATAACGCAAAAACAGAGCCACGAGAGTTACCGTCCTCGCGGAGGACGCGGGTTTTCGAGCAGCTATTATAGAACGATTATTGCAGCATGCAAAAGAAAATTGCACCCCAAATGTTGGATGTCACGATGGTTTTAAAGGACGAGTTTTGGGGCTAAAGCAGTTTCGAAAATAATGTAGGGATCGCCAAGTTGCATGCCGGTTCTTCCGCTCCGCTCATTACTTTGCAAGCATCATGCGTGCGCTTTCAACAGTTCCGCGAGAACACCTTGTAACAGCATGGTGGAGCAGACATCCTCGGGTTTCCTCCACTCCGTCCTCCCGCCTACGTCGGTCGGACTGCGGTCGGAATGACAAGGGGGGTGAGTGAATTCCCTACACCTCAACCTAAAATGCTTTAGCTAACTTCTTTCGTCCTCTTTCGAGGGCTGATGCGGGCTTATTATCAGTTAACCCAACCGCCCTTGCCCCCATCCTTTTTATCCTTATCAATATCATCCGGCGGGCGGAAGTTGCCGTATTCATCAAAATATTGTTTGGGATCGCTGTTGTGCTTGCGCATGTAGACCTGGAACTTGCGGGCGGCGCGGCGGCGCTTCCAGCGATGGTAGGAATTGCGCATCCCATAAAAGCTTTCTGAGAAGGCAAAGGCAAATCCGCGGCGAGGAAGGAATTTCAGGTAGATATATCCAAAAACGACTCCAGCAAGATGAGCAATGTTGGCGGTGCCGCTACCAGAAGGATCACCGAGCGCTCCCGCCAGAGCAATCAGGATGAGCACGGCCACCATGTATTTGGCCTTGATGCGGAAGGGCAGCGGAAACATATAGATTTCCTGCTCGCCAAAGAGCCACCCAAAGGCCAGCAGCAGGCCGTAAATGCCACCAGAGGCGCCGAGCGTGGGAGTGGTTGGATAAAGGTGAAGCACCTGCCCGCCTGCGTAGGAGAGCAGCACCGTCACCAGAGCCGCGCCCAATACACAGAAAAAGTAAAACTCGGTAAATTGCCGCCGGCCCCAGTGTTGCTCCAGGCTGGAGCCGAACATCCAGAGCGTGAGCATGTTGAAGAAGATGTGAAAGAACCCGCCGTGGATGAATGAATAGGTAACGAGCTGCCATATATGACCATGCACGACCTCACGGGGAATCAATGACAACGTGCCATAGATCGCGCTCACGCCTGCATCCTGATGGCTGATGGCCAGCAGCAGTGTCAGGAAATAGATGGCCACGTTGATCCCGATCAGGGTCTTCACCGTACGGGTGAATGGCGGAAATGCAAGTGAGACACCTCTAGACATTGGTTACTCTTCCCGTGAGCGCTCAGGTGCAGGCACTACCGGCAGGCTGCGGTGCCCCTTGGCGTCAACTGACCTGACCGCAAAGATCACATTGTCTTTGGATTGATTCAAATCTACTTTGGTTTCAGCAGTTCTTGAAACATTCTCCGGGGGGAATTCCGGGTCGGTGGTTTTGCGCCATACAACCTCGTAGGCAGCCGCTCCGGCGGCCGGTTCCCACTGAATTTTAGAGTCATTTTCCAACTGCCTGGCCATGAGCCGAACCTTTCCAGGCAGCGCCGGTGATGAGGCCAATGCCGCCAACGTAGCGGCATTGAGCCTGGCCACGTTAGCCACGTACTCAAAATCGACAAACTTTGGCAGATCACCATATTCGATGCCATTTTCCGTCCTCACGTTCTGGTGCTGGTGGTTGTAATCCTCCCGGTATTCCGTGAAGCGGACAGCGGCAAACCCCTGTTCATTGAATGAAGTATGATCGCCGCCGCGCAGATAGCGGTCGCGCCGGAAGATCAGCTTGGGGGTAAACTGGCCGAAATTGTAGGTTTCAGAGACTTCATGGATATAGCGGGCCAACTCGCGTGATATGGAGTCGTTTTCCCCGCCTCCCGAACGAATACTGCGTAGTTCGGCCTCGGTAGCGTTCACCGGAATACCCTCGGAAAAGACTCTCACCCAGTTATTGTTCTGCTGGGTGTCTCCGGGAGTTCGGTTGCCGCCTACAATATCGTTATTCAACACGCCTTCGAGCTGCCAGCCTTCAGCCTTGGCCATCCTGGCGAAGTGGGAACTGCCATTCAGCCCCTGCTCCTCGCCAGCCACAGTGAGGAAAATGATGGTTGCGGGAAACTTGTGTTTGCTGAGGATGCGGGCACATTCGAGCGACACGGCCGTTCCGCTGCCATCATCATTGGCGCCGGGCGCCTGATCGGTGGAGTTTATCGGATCACTGTTGCGGCTGTCATAATGTCCGGTGACCAGGTACATGCGCCTGGCCTGTGCCGGATCGGCGCCGCGCAAAATGGCATAGACATTCTGAATTTCCGTGGGCTGGGTGATGCGGGGCCTGCGTCCTTCCGGTCCGGCCTTCTGCGGCGGTTCGATGAACGTATCGGTTTTTACTTCCAGACAGCCGCCACACTCAGCCGAGTAGCGCTCGAATTCCGATTTGATCCAGTTGCGTGCTGCCACAATCCCCTTATCTGAATCAGCCGCTCCGGGATTGTTGACTGAGAGCGTATGCCGTGTGTGGAAGCTGACCAGCTTTTCGATGGTCTGGCGAATATGCTCGGCAGAGCCGCTCTTGATTACTTCCGTAATCACCAGATCGCGCACCAGCCTGGGCCGGGCCGGATTCCTGCCGGCAGCGGCCTTGTCTGCGGACTTGGAACGTGTTCTACTGCTGTGTTTTTGGGCAACCGCCCCCTGATGCAGGGACATCAGAACCGCAATTAAGGCCACAACAGCCCAACGCAATGGTTTTTGAGTCAAAGGAAACCTCACAAGAGAGCTTGACGGCTTGTAACCGGAGATTCTAAATATATTCACACGGGTCTGCCACTGGGCGGCCCTGCAAGGAGAGAAACTCACATGGCGCTTTGCCCTGAATGCGAAACCGATCTGGACTTGGATGAAGACGAGCTCGAAGAGGGCGGAATCGTCTCCTGTCCTGAATGCGGCACTGACTTCGAAGTAGTCACGGTCAGTCCGCTGGAGTTGAACCCCGTGGAAGAGTACGATGAGGACGAAGACGAGGAGGCATCCGACGAAGAAGATGAGGAAAGTGACTACTAGACGAGCAATTCCAATCGTTCTGGCCTGCCTGATCTGCTCGCATCTATCCTTCGCTGGAAAAGACCAGACCCTGAAAAAACATTACGGTCTTATTTTCGGCACCGTCTATGGTCCTGATGATCGCCCCTTATATGGAGTAAAAGTTAAAATTTATCCGGCAGGCAAGAAGCACCCGGAATGGGAGATCGTCTCCGATCATCGAGGCGAGTTTGCCCAGCGGGTTCCACCCGGTCCCTCCGACTATGTGGTGACTGCCCAGGCGGAAATTGCGCCGATGGAAGATGGCAAGCTGCAGACCAACAAGAAAAAACACCTGAAAGCTGAGGCTAAGGTCCACCTCGATAGCGAAGAGCGGCAGGATATTGGCCTGCGTCTCGTAGAGTAGGTATCTAACCTATTTTCTTAGAGATACACGGATACACATGGGCAGGCATCGAACCCCTTGGACTAAAATATTCAGCAACTTTGGCCCGCTTTTCGCGTTATTGCTATCAGGAGATACCTATGAAAAAGCTTATCAGTCTGGCGATTTTCGGACTGCTGCTCAGCACGGCATCTCCGTACATGCCCCAGATGGCTGCTGCTGAGAAAGACCAGCAGGATCAGTCACGTTCCCTGGCGGGCCGTGTAATCAACCGGCAGGAGCAGCCGGTAGCCAAAGCTATTGTCTATCTGAAAAACACCAAGACGCTGGTCATCAAGACCTACATCGCCGATACCGACGGCACGTATCGTTTCCCGGCATTGTCACCCAATGTGGACTATGAGGTACATGCCGAGTTCAACGGCACACGCAGTGACACCAAGACGGTGAGCTCCTTCGATAGCCGGAAGCAGTTCAATATCACGTTGCGGCTGAAGTAACCCCAAGTCTTTACTACAGCGTGGCAAGCCACAACCAAAAACCTTTTACCGCAGAGGACGCAAAGGACGCAGAGGTAACAAAAGTAAGCTTATGTGTAATTTCATGTGGCACTGCTTCAGTTCCTCAAAATTTGCCAAAGCTGGATATGAAAGGATAAAAGCAGTATGGAATTCTTCGCAGGAAAACAAGGATTTTGGATATAGCAATGCAAAGGACGCAAAGGTAGAAGTTTATAAACTCTGTTCTGCCGCTTGGACCGCCTTTTGAATGTCCTCTCGGGTGTGTGCGGCGCTTACGAATATGGCCTCATATTGGGAGGGCGGCAGATACACGCCCCTATCCAGCATTCCTCGATGAAACTTCGCAAATGCCTGGGTATCGGATTTTGAAGCCGTATCCCAGTCGCGGACTTCTCCGGATTGAAAGAACCATGTGAACATCGAACCCACCTGGTTGGCGCTCAGCTCAACGCCCTTTTTCCTGGCCACCTGAAGCACTCCATTGACTAGTTCCGCTGTGTTTTGCTCCAACTGCTCATAGATCTCCGGATGGTTTTTCAAATGCTTCAGCATAGCCAGTCCGGCAGCCATGGCCAGCGGGTTTCCTGAGAGCGTTCCAGCCTGGTAGACGGGACCAATGGGAGCCACCATGTTCATGATGTCCAGATTGCCTCCATAAGCGCCCACCGGCAGCCCTCCGCCAATGATCTTGCCCAGCGTAGTCATGTCCGGACGGATGCCATAAAGCTGCTGCGCTCCGCCAAAGGACAGCCTGAAGCCGGTCATCACCTCGTCAAAGATGAGAACGGCACCATGCTTTTGAGTTATCTCCCGCAGAAAGTGCAAATAGCCCCTGGCCGGAGGCACGCATCCCATGTTGCCGACTACCGGCTCCACGATCACGCAGGCAATCAGTTTTTTGTATTTCTCAAAAGTCTGCTCCACCGCAGCAGGATCATTGAACGGCAGCGCCAGCGTGAACTGCGCCTGCTCTTCCAGCACGCCGGCCGAGCCGGGGATGCCCAGCGTGGCCACGCCCGATCCGGCTTTCACCAACAGTGAATCGGCATGGCCGTGATAGCAGCCTTCAAATTTGACGATGTATTTGCGTCCGGTAAATGCGCGCGCTACCCGCAGCGCAGACATGGTGGCTTCCGTTCCGGAGCTGACAAAACGCACCTTTTTCAGGGAAGGAAACGCCTCAATCACCGCTTCCGCCAGCTCAGCTTCTACCGGAGTGCAGGCCCCGAAGCTCGCCCCATCGTGGTTGGCGCGATCTACCGCTTGAACTACCTCAGGATGCGCATGCCCCAGGATCAATGGTCCCCACGAGCCCACATAGTCGATGTATTGATTGCCGTCAGCATCCCAGATGTAAGCGCCTTTGCCCTTTACTACATATGGTGGATCACAGGAGACCGATTTAAACGCTCGAACCGGGGAGTTGACCCCGCCGGGAATAACCCGTGACGCCCGCGCATGAAGCTGTTTGGATTTCTCGTAGCTGTTCACGAGGTAAAAGATATCAGAAAGCAACCGGCCATTAGCTATTCGCCCCAATACTTACCCACGTCTTCCGACGTGGGCTCAATAATTACGCGCCCTCCGGCGCTTAAACAAGCCAGCAACCGCAAAAGCGGGCGGTTGCCGGGAGTCTCGGTACGCGCTGGGCTAGCTTCTTTTTGCGCCTGCGGCGCTGGAGCAGGAATGTCTAACTCAGGCAACAGGTCTATTTCCTCTGGATGGACTCCAAGTATTTTGTAAGGTTCTGCAGCCGCACCTCGCCGAGGTCACGGTCTTCTTCCACCTGATGGAATATCGGGCCCCACACCGGCATGTCCCGTGAACCATGAGAGACGAGTATCTCATCTCCGGCAATAACCTTGCGGATACGTTGCGCCGGGAAAATACCACCGCTTCTTTCTGCGATCGTGGTCAGGTCAGGCATCTTTGAAACCAGCGCAGGCGCAACAGGTCCATTTCCCTTACCACCGCTTCCATGGCACGAAGCACAATAGGAGTAGAAGAGGTCAGAACCTTTCACGGAATGAATCAGCCGGACCGGCGGTTCCTGTGATTTAGCAGGTGAATGTTCCTGCAGCACTGAACCGGCAGTAAAGAGAATCATCAGCAGGATACCGATGAGTCCCAAGAGTCCGGAAAAACGAGCCTTCATTATCTGCATGGCTCCTCCTTTCGACGGAGTGCCTTTGAATTACATTCCATTGTTTCCTTTGCAGAAACAACAGGCTGTGACGTGCATCACGACGCAGCAGGCATCAGCAGAATTGGCATGCATCGATCACCACGAACCGTGACCCCGGTCACAGTTCAGAAAAGCCCAGACATGTAGTTTTGAAGTGTGAGGCGCCTCCCCAAAGAGATGCAAAACAGCCTCACAGAAAGGAGCCCTGCCATGACGAACATCATTCGCAGAGATCCATTTTTTGAACCGACGTCACTGCAAGAGCGGCTGCATGAACTCTTCAGCCGTCCGTTTGGCTTTGACGTTACTGGATTCGAACCGCCGATGACTTCGGCCAATTTCGTTCCTCCGGTAAATATTTTCGAGGACGAACACAGCATCATGCTGCAAGCCGAAATCCCGGGTGTTAGCCTCGAAGACCTGAAGATTACCCTCGAAAACAACGTCCTCACCCTTACCGGTGAGCGCAAATTCAAAGAGGAAGAAAAGAAGGAGAACTTCTACAGGCTCGAGCGCCGCTTTGGCAAATTCACGCGTTCATTCAATCTTCCGGTGAGCGTGGACCCCGAAAAGGTCAATGCCGTGTTTGAGAACGGCGTTCTCGATATCAGACTGGCCAAACGGGAGGAATTCAAACCCAAACAAATCACCATCGGCGTGACGAAACCCTCTGCTGTAGGAGCGAAAGCCGGGAAAGCTGCGTAAAAACCAACCAACCCAGTCATGAGGCGGATGGCCACAGCTTGGCTGTGGCCATCTGTATTTTGCACAGTCCGCACCAAGGCTATTGACGAGCAGCCTGGCTGGAATCGGGAGGGACCGTTCGCACTACCGCACCCTGATTATCCGCTGACGTAAACAACACTTCCGTCTCTACGCCTTCTTGCCGGAAGATCCGCTGTAACTCGCGGGCGATCTGCTCTTCATTGCCCCTGGTGAAGGCGATCACGGATGATCCTGAGCCGCTGATGGCCACACCCAGAAGTCCCTCCTGGCGGTGCTCCAAAGCGCGCGCGATCCCCGGAACGAGTTGCTGCCGGTAAGGATGATGCAGCCGGTCATCGAAGAGCTCCGGCACCAGATCGAACTTTCCTGAGGCACAGGTGGCAGCCAGCAGCGAGGTTCGCTGCAGCGTATGCAGGACGTCAGCACGATCATAGTTCTGCGGAAGCACGCGCCGGGCCTCGCGCGTAGGAACCGGCACAGACGGTGTAACCAGCACCAGCCTAATATCGTCAGGGAAGCGCGTCTTGAACGTGATTACACGCTCAGTGTTATTGCACAAGGCGAAGGCCAGCCCGCCCAGACAGGCTGCGGCGGCATTGTCGATATGGCCCTCTATTTCTTCTGCCCAACGAAGAAGCTGGCCGGTTTCCACCGGCTTACCGCATTGAGCGGCGCCCAGCAGCAGTCCGGCGACCACAGCGGCCGCGCTGCTGCCCATTCCCACTCCCACGGGTATTTTGCTATCGACAATTATCCGCCCTTGTGGAGAACATTGTCCCAGGCGGTTGGCAGCCAGGCGCATGGCTCGAAGCAGCAGGTTGGAGTCATCGCAGGGGACACGCTCGGCTGTGTTGCCTTGATGTCTTATGGTTAACGCGCC
>QHVI01000025.1 GCA_003223515.1 Candidatus Angelobacter sp. Gp1-AA117 | reverse complement strand
CATAGGCGGAGAAGCCGAGCAGAAGCTGCACCACCAGCAGGAGCAGCAGTGACAGTCCCGGCTGCCTCAACTGGGGCATGTTTGCGTGCCTGGTAAGAGAGCGAATGCCAAGATAAAGAATAAGACCGGCGACAAATAACGCATTCACGATATGCGGGTACAGGAAGACATGGATGATCTTCTGCGCAGGCCAGCGGTTTGCCGCCAGCGGGCCCCACTTGGTCCAGACATGCCGAAAGGCGGCGCCCAGTATGAGTTGCAGATAAAGGAAGCCCAGCAGCATCCACGAATGGCGAATCAGCGGACGGGCATCTTTCCGGGCGATCTTTTCAGCCGGTGGCATCGTCCAGCTTCTGCTGGTGAATACCGCAATTGCCGCCAGCACACAGAACATGGTCTGTCCTATAGTGGCATGGGCCGTGGAAATTGCGGGAGGCAGGAAGTTCAAGACGGTCAAGCCGCCCAGAACGCCCTGGAAGATCACGCCCAGCACTGCGCCTATTGTCAGGCCGCGCATCCAGCGTCGTTTATCGACGCGCCACGTCCAGATGGCCACGATAATCGTGAGCAGGCCAACAAACTCGGCCAGCATGCGATGTCCATGCTCAAACTTCACTCCGCCGATCATTGGTGGAATCTTGTAAAGAGAACCGAAGCTGGTGGGCCAGTCAGGGACTGCCAGCCCGGCGTTGTTGCTGGTTACCAGACCGCCAGCCAGCACCAGCAGGAAAGCCAGAGAGGCCACAAGAACCGTAAAGCGGTAATGAGCTGCGTTGTAACTGGGCTGATTCAGGAACTTTTCCTTATATATGAGGACTCAGAGTGACAGACGCGCCGGTAAGCGTTGCCTGCCCTGTCATGATTCATTTTAACACCGTCGTGATCTTGTTCATGGGAAGACGATCTGACACAATGCACATCCAGCGCATTCCACTTTTGTGAGAGTAAACCTGTTTGGCAACCGTTTCCCTTCCTCGACCCGGCAAAACCGCACAGGCTCACCGCCCTGCCTATTTCCAATATGAGGACTCCATCAGCCAGTTTCTTTTGTGCGGAATTCTCATCGTGAGTACGCTGATTACCGTGTGGCTGTCGTGGAGATGGCCCATCGTGGTTGACGCGCCCTTGATGCAATATGCGGGATTCCTGATGGACCACGGCAAAGTCCTGTACCGGGACATCATCGATATGAACGGTATCGGAGCGCCGTTCTCCAGCCGCCTCGAGCTTCATCTGCTGGGGTACAGCGATCTTGGATGGCGGATTTATGACCTGCTGTTCATCGCCCTGGGCGGCATCGGCATTTTTTTCATCTGCAAGCCATTCGGCAGGGTGGCGGTCATTTTCTCCACCTGCCTTTTTGCCATGACGCATATCCGTCTTGGCATGAGAGAGGTTGGGCAGCGCGACTTTCAGATGGCTGTCCTTGAACTGCTGAGTGCCGGGTTCCTCCTTCAGGGATTTCGTACCCGCAAACCGGCATGGTTTATAGCCAGTGGAGCGGCTGCCATGTTCGGCGCTTCCATCAAACCGCCGGGAGTGTTGTATGTGGCGCTTTTCCTGGTCTACACCCTTGCGGTGATTGTTTCTGAGAGAAACCGGAAATGGATGTGGCCCATGTCATTTGTTGCGGGAGCGGCTGTGCCGTGCGTGCTGGCAGCGTCCTACCTTATTTTCAATGGAGCATGGCATCCGTTCGTGGAAATCTACAGTGAGTTTTTGCCGTTGTATTCGCAGCTTGGGCACCAATCGTTGCCGCATCTTTTCAGTATTGTCAAAGCTTATATCCAGCCACTGTTGCTGTTGATCATCGCCTCCGGACTTCTGCTCACCCAGAAAAGAGAAGGCTGGCTTAACCAGGAATCAGGACTGGTCTGGTTGGGAAGCCTTTGTGGTTTGGGTTGTTTTCTCGCGCAGGCCAAGGGCTGGACTTATCAGCTCGATCCGTTCATGGCCTTCGCCGGTGTATGGTGTGGTATTGCCGTTGCCACACTCATGCGGGACCGCCGCGCGATGATTCGGCTGGCGTTGTCGCTTGTGCTTGCGCTGTGGGTCGTAGTCTGGATTCCCACCTTCATTCGCCATACCAGCACCGGCCGTTATGATCGTAAAAACGCCCATCTCCTGGAATCTGAGATTTCGAAGCTGCGAGCGGAAGGCAGGAACAATGGTATTCAGGTGATGGACACCAGCCAGGGGGCCGTGCTTGCGCTGTATGATTTGAAGCTTGTCCAGAGCACCGGCTTCTTATACGACTTCTATTTCTATCAATTTCCGGACCAACCCTATGTTCGGCAGTTGCGCCTGCGCTTCCTGAAAGAACTGGATGCGGCCCGGCCTGATCTTCTCGTCATCTCCAACCAATCCTGGCCTGATCCACGGCTGGGCTACACTCGCCTCGATCAATGGCCTGATTTCCGGAACTCCCTGGCGGAAAATTACAAGTTGGAAGTAGAAACGCTGGGATACAAAATCTACGTTCGCCGTTGAATGATCTGGATTGGTCCTCGTTTTGGTTGTGGCTCGCCACGCTGTGGTTAATTCCTTCGTTACCTTGTCTATGGGAAGACGATCTGACACAATGCACATCCAGCGCATTCCATTTGTGAGAGTAAACCTGCTTGGCAACCGTTTCCCTTCCTCAGCCCGGTAAAACCGCACAGGCTCGCCGCCCTGCCTATTTTCAATATGAGGACTCCATCAGCCAGTTTCTTTTGTGCGGAATTCTTATCGTGAGTACGCTGATTACCGTGTGGCTGTCGTGGAGATGGCAGATCGTAATTGATGCACCCTTGATGCAATATGCGGCATTCCTGATGGACCACGGCCAAGTCCTGTACCGCGACATCATCGATATGAACGGTATCGGAGCGCCGTTCTCCAGCCGTCTCGAGCTTCATCTGCTGGGGTACAGCGATCTTGGATGGCGGATTTATGACCTGCTGTTCATCGCCCTGGGCGGCATCGGCATTTTTTTCATTTGCAGGCCATTCGGCAGAGTGGCCGTCATTTTCTCCACCTGCCTTTTTGCCATGACGCATATCCAGCCTGGCATGAGAGAGGTTGGGCAGCGCGACTTTCAGATGGCTGCCCTTGAACTGCTGAGCGCCGGTTTCCTCCTTCAGGGATTTCGTACCCGCAAACCGGGATGGTTTGTGGCCAGTGGAGCGGCTGCCATGTTTGGCGCTTCCATCAAGCCGCCGGGAGTGTTGTATGTGGCGCTTTTGCTGGTCTACACCCTTGCGGTGGTTATTTCCGGGAGAAATCGGAAATGGACGTGGCCCATGTCATTTGTCGCGGGAGCGGCTGTGCCGTGCGTGCTGGCAGCGTCCTACCTTATTTTCAATGGAGCATGGCATCCGTTCGTGGAAATCTACAGTAAGTTTTTGCCGTTGTATTCGCAGCTTGGGCGCAAATCGTTGGCGGAACTTCTAAGTATTCTCAAAGATTATATCCAGCCACTGTTGCTGCTGATCAGTGCCTCCGGACTTCTGCTCACGCAGAAAAGAGAAAACTGGCTTAACCAGGAATCAGGACTGGTCTTGTGGGGAAGCCTTTGTGGCCTGGGTTGTTTCTTCGCGCAGGCCAAGGGCTGGACTTATCAACTCGATCCGCTCGTGGTCTTCGCCAGTGTATGGTGTGGTATTGCCATTGCCACACTCATGCGGGACCGTCGCGCGATGATTCGACTGGCGTTGTCATTGGGTCTCGTGCTGTGGGTCGTAGTCTGGATTCCCACTTTCATTCGCCATACCAGCATCGGCCAAACCAGCCTCGGCACCTTCGATCCCAGATACGTCCATTTCCTGGAATCTGAGATTTCGAAGCTGCGAGCGGAAGGCAGGAACAATGGTATTCAGGTGATGGACACCTGCCAGGGGGCCGTACTTGCGCTCTATGATTTGAAGCTTGTCCAGAGCACCGGCTTCTTATATGACTTCTATTTTTATCAGTTTCCAGACCAGCCTTATATTCGGCAGTTGCGCCTGCGCTTCCTGAAGGAAATGGATGCGGCCCGGCCTGATCTGCTGATCATCTCCAGCCAATCCTGGCCTGATTCAAAGCTGGGCTACAAGCGCCTCGATCAATGGCCTGACTTTCGAAATTCCCTGGACGCCAATTACAAACTGGAAGAAGAACTGCCAGGTTACCGGATTTATGTCCACCGCTAGCTGAAATGTTGCTCCTGATGGCCTGCTCAGTGCGCTTTCACCATGGCCAGGGCAAAAATGAGGACCGCTGCCACTGCCACAACGTAGCTGAGTGGGTCACGCAGCGCGAGCGTGACCGGATCTTCATGTAACTCGCCCCGGTTGGCCTTCAGCCACACGCGGCTCAGCCAGAATGCCACGATGGGCGCGATCAACAGCAGCGGCCTGGGGTTTGGATAAAGCGGCGCCAGGTCCGGACTGTGAACGTAAAGGCTGAAGATCACGACCGCCGAGAAGCCGCTGGCAATTCCCAGGTTCATGAGCACATCGCGGTCTTTGCCGATATAGCCGCGTCCTGATTGGCCTCGCTCCACCAGTTCGCTCGCGTGGACCAGCTCTGAGTAGCGCTTCGCCATTGCCAGGCTCAGAAAGAAGAACAGCGAAAACGAGAGAAACCACTGGGAGAGCAGAGTCGATGTAATCACCGATCCGGCAAAAATACGGGTGCTGTAGAACCCTGAAAGCACAAAGACATCCACCAGCGCGAGCCGCTTCAGGTGCAGCGAGTACCACATGGTAAGCACTAGGTAGAAGACCAGGACAACGCCGAACCTGGGATTTAAAAGGAAACTGCCGGGCAAAGAGATGAGCAGGAGCACCGAGCACATCAGCAGTCCGGTGGGAATGGATACATCACCCGCTGCAAATGGACGTTGCCGCTTCCACGGATGTTCACGGTCTGAATGGAGATCAAGCAGATCATTCAGCACATAGACTCCCGAGGCGCACAGGCCGAATAGAATGAAGCCCACGCCCGCCATCACCCAGTTGTGCAAATCAAATTTATGGGCAAGCGCCAGCGGCAGAAACAACAGGGAATTCTTAAACCAGTGGTGGCCGCGTACGGCAGAAACCCAGGTGGCAAACGTGGCTTGCTTCACCGGGAAGACTCGCTTTACCGTTGCCAGCCGGGCTGCTTTGCCGGCCAGCCGCTCACTGCCCACCACATACGCGCCGTTGGCAGACTGCCACACACTGAGATCAGCAGGTGAATCACCCAGATACTCGAATCCGTGCAGCCCGAAGCGGTCACCCAGCAAAGCAGCTTTTCTCTTTCCTTTCAGGTTCTGCTGCTGGTCGCTGGCGAACACCTCATCAAAGAGCCCGAGGTGGCGGGCGACCTGCCCGGCAAGCTCCGTTGTACAGGCAGAGACCAGCGCGAGCCGGCGCCCCTGGCTTTTTTCCGCCCGCAGGAACTCCACAACTTCATTGCGGTAAGGCAGGTTGGCAACATCGAGCCGCACCCGCTTGGCCAGTTGCAGCTTCAGATTGGCCCTGCCGCCCAGCAGCCACACCGGCAGCAGAAATAAGCTGAGTGGCTGTGTTTTCAGGAGAGAGATCAAACATTCCCAAAGCAAATCTGTGCGGATCAGCGTGCCATCCAGATCGACGCAAAGCGTGAGCGATGTCTGGACTGCCGGTTGTGGAGATGTAGCTGCTGCAATTGAACTCATGAGTGAAGCACTGGCGCTACAGTTTGGCGAAGCATAGCACACGATTCAGGAATAGAATGATTACCTTCGTACAACGTAGCCGGAAAATCACCTCTGGTTTCAACCTCAGAGATGCCGCGAGCGAAGGTTCCTTTTTGAAAGAATCTAAATCCAGAATTGCAGAGATATGCGGCAGTTATAACAGTCTGCCGGCCCGCATCTATGCCCGGCTGCGTTTTCTCATCTTGCGGAAAGAATTTCTGGATGCCATGGGGCAGTATCTGCCTCGGCAGGGAAGCATTCTCGATGTTGGGTGCGGTTTCGGACTCTTCTCCCTTTATTTTGCCGGTGAACCCGGCAGGAATATTCAGGGGTTCGATCTCAATCCTCAACGGATTGCGGCCGCGCAGTCCGCCGCCCGCGTCTTGAATCTTGGCAACGTCACTTTCAGCTATGATGATGCCCGGGGCTTCGCCTCGAAGGGGCCTCTGGATGCCGCGTTCATGGTGGATATCATCCACCACATTCCGGTTGCCAGCGCCAGAGATCTACTGGAGAAAATTGCTGCCAGCATCAGGCCCGGCGGCGCACTGATTGTGAAAGACATTGCCCGCAGGCCAGCTTACAAAAAGTGGTTTACATGGATACTCGACAAAGCCATGGATTTTCGGGCTCCTGTTCATTACTGGGAAGTGGCTGAACTGAGAACAGAACTGCAACGGCATTTCGCGCAGGTCGATGTGCAGTCCATGCCCGACATTCTGCCTTACCCGCACGTGTTATACGTCTGCCGTAAATAGAGAATTCAGCCTTACTGTAGATCGCACCATTAAAACCAAATCACCTCTGCGTATATCAGCCTCATGGCTCCAGTCGTTTCCGCCCGCTGCTGGAATTTCGACCCGCATCTCCCGCAGCTTTGCCAGAGAGTATAGCCCTCCCGGTTCTCGTATTAAGGGAAGATTGCGCCGATCGGTGAAGTGAAAGAAGGCCGTAACGGCGTATCGACGAAATGGATCTATGTGCTTCATCTGACTGGGATTTGCGGTAATTCTAACCTCTTCGCGAAAGTCTGGACAGTTGTTCCTCTTTCCTTTATGCTCCGCCCATGAATCGTAGAGACTTTCTTGGCGGTAGTTTGGTGACTGCGGCGGCTGCGGCAATGCCCCGGCTTGCCTTTGCTGACGATCCCGACTTCAACCCCATCTGGGCGCAGATCGAGAAGCGCCATGATGAAGCTCTGCAGCGCCTGCAGGCCTGGATACGCCAGCCCTCGATTGCCGCCGAGAATCGCGGCATGGAAGAAGGCTGCAGCATGATGATGCAGATGCTGCGCGACGCCGGCTTCCAGCAGGTCACCAAAGTTCCCACCGATGGGCATCCGGGCGTCTTTGCCACCTTCGACGTGGGTGCGCCGCGCACTGTCGGGATTTACTACATGTATGACGTGAAGCAGGTCGATCCGTCGGAGTGGTCGTCGCCACCCTTCGATGCCGCAATCGTCGATAAGCCAGGTCTCGGAAAGGTTCTGATCGGGCGTGGGGCCACCAACCAGAAGGGCCCGGAGGCCACTTTCCTGGCGGCTCTGCACGCCATGCGCGGGGCAGGCAAGAAGCTGCCCGTAAATCTTGTCTTTGTGGCCGAAGGTGAAGAAGAAATCGGTTCACCGCATTTCCCGCAGGTTGTCCGCAAGACAGAGATAGCAGCGGCGCTGAAGCGCTGCACCGGCGTGTTCATGCCTTTTCCGTCTCAGGACCTTGATGGACAGGTCACAACCTTCCTCGGTGCAAAAGGCGTGGTCGAACTGGAACTGGTTTCCAGTGGTGAGCGCTGGGGACGCGGCCCAAAACTCGATATTCACTCCAGCAACAAAGCGCGGGTAGATAGCCCGGCCTGGCATCTGGTTCAGGCGCTGGCCACCTTGGTCTCTGCCGACGGCAACACACCCGCTGTCGAAGGTTTCGCCGCCAAGGCCCGTCCGCTCTCGGCAGCGGAAAAGCAGATGATTGCTGAGGCCGCCTCTCGCATGAATGAAGAGACCACCAAGAGGAGCATGGGGGTACAGCACTGGATTCATGACGTCAGCTTCCGCGAGTCGCTGGAGATGCTCACCTCCCAGCCCACCATCAACATTGAAGGACTGGTGGGCGGCTACACCGGGCCCGGAGGCAAGACCATCCTGCCGCACCGCGCCGTGGCCAAGATCGATATGCGGCTGGTGCCGGACATGACTGCCGCTGAAGCTCTGGCCGCGCTCAAAGCTCATCTGGCCAAACATGGTTATAGCGATATCGAGGTCAATATGACCGGTGGGTACGACCCCACCACCACTCCCGCGGATGCGGCGCTGATTCGCGCTGAACATGCCGTATACAAGCGCGCGGGAATCGATCCCATCGTGATGCCGCGACTGGCAGGATCATGGCCGGGCTATGTCTTCACAAGCGATCCGCTGCGTCTGCCCGCAGGACACTTCGGCCTCGGACACGGTGGCGGTGCTCATTCTCCGAATGAGTATTATGTGATTGAGTCGAGCAATCCGAAGATACAGGGCATGGACGGGGCGACCCGGTCCTATGTGGAATATCTGTACGAATTGGCAAAGTAGCTTTCTACTACGGAGCTAGAGAAAACCTGTCAAAACATTTGCAAAAAATATGAAACAGCCTTAATCTTCAGCGCACTACCTATAGCAGTGTCATGAACGCGTAAGCTGCGACTGAACCATGCTCAAGAAGCCATTGTTTCTTTCATTTCGGTTTCTTTTGCCTTTTGCCGCCGTCCTGATTCTTCTGGGCGCGTTCTTCTTCTATTACTTCCTCATCATCTCGCGACAGGAATCCTCAGTTAACCTGCGGGCTTTTCGGGCGTTGGCCTCGACTTCAGGACAGCTACGCGACCTGGTCAGTAACTACGGTGAAGTACTCCACGTCGCGGACCAGAACAGGGATTCGAAGGGCGCGATAATCCACGAAGTTCGGGATTTTCTCTCTGCCCAGGTGCCTAATCTCAAATTGGATGTGCCGTCCAGTCCCTCCAAAGTGATCTTTCAAGATGATGGATCTTATCTGCAGCTTTCCCATGGCAGGCTGAGAGCCAATTTTCGTCTGAGCATAGCCCTGGAACCATTGCTGAATGAAGCGCCCAATGAACTCTTCGATGACGTCTTCCTCACCGATGCCAATGGTGCGGTGTTATACCAGACGCAAAGATCGGGAGTTGTCGCCACTGACCTCTCCTCAATCCTGACAGCCTTGCCGGCAGACTCCAGGAAAAGCAAGTCCGGATCTGACAGTGAGAAAAAGGACAATACATCGACAAAAAAAGAGAGTGCTTCGAGGGAAACCGCCGAGCCGGCCAAAACAGAGGCCGAAGGAGCGCGTTCTCGGGCTTATGCAGCGATGACGGAATCGAGCAACCTGGCACAAGTGACCATGGCCGGGACCGACTATCGCGCCTACCTTGTGCCTATCTTATTAACGCTTGAGGAAGGGAATTCAGACGCAGCGCGCGGGCAGGACGAGACCAGAGAGAACATGCGCCTGGTTCTCTGCGGGTTGATGAGACAGACGGAATTCCGGGGAGAAACTCGCTCGGTGCCAGGGGTAGCACTCACAACCCTGATTCTCACCATGATATTGGTGATTGTTGCCGCATGGCCGGTGCTTAAATTCGCAACCATGCGCAAGACCGAGCACATTCCAAAGTATGCGGCCATCCTGTATGCAGCTTCAACCACAGCAACTCTGATTTTGATGATGGTGCTGGTGATTCACACGCGTTACGTTTTCAGTAATCCTGAAACGGACCAGAACCTCAAGGATCTGGCGAAGAAACTCGACAGCAACTTTGGCACGGAAGTAAAAAAAGCCTTGCTGGTGATGGACGCGGTGATGAAGAGTCCTGAATTCAGCAGCAAAGTACATGAAGATTCCCCGCGTCCATGTACGACGGTCCAGCCTTTTACGACTCCAAATCCAATGTCGGATTTGTTGACCAACAATAAGCTCCGGCTTGCCGAGTATCCATATTTCCTCAGGATATTCGCCTATGACAGCAATGGATCGGAGCAGGTGAAATGGACCATCGATCAAACCCTGCCGCCGGGGCTCAGGGTATGCGGCAAGTCATACTTCGAAGGAGTGATGAAAAATGAATTATGGCAACTGAGTTCCGAAGGGCCATCTGGTTTCCGCTTTCGGGTTGATCCTATCTACTCCAGGTTGACCAGCGAATATTTGGCGGTCATCACGCAACCTGTCCCCAGGGAACTTGCAGGCGAGCATTCTGTACTGCGGGTCTCGCTCATGACGATTCCCATGCTGAGCCTGATCCGGCCCGTGCTGCCTGCGGATTATGGGTTTGCTGTAGTCGATGCTTCCGGAAAGGTCCTGTTCCATTCCGATACGGCGCGCAATGGGCGGGAAAACTTCTTCGATGAAACGAAGGGGCAGGAGTTAAGGACGGCGGTAACTGCCGCCCATGCGCGAACACTGGATGTGAGTTACCTGGGGGATCAACACCGCATGTTCGTGACCCCAATGACCAGCGTTCAGCATTCCGGCTGGTACCTGATTACGTTTTCGAATCTCGAAATTCTTGCCGCCCAGCGCGTGGAAACAATGGTGTTGTTTTCCGCTCTTGCCGCTATTTATTTCATCTGGGTCATTGTTTGTACGGCTGCAGTGCTGCTGCTGTTGAGCCTCTGGAAACATCCTCTTGTTTTCTGGCCTGATAAAAAAAATATTGGCTGCTATATCCATATTTTTTTCACCATCGTTGCAATCACAGCTCTGTGTTGCTGGGTCATCTTCGATTCCGATCCTTCCGAGTCACTGATTTACGGGCTGGTTATCCCCTTTGCGTCCATGTTTCTGGTATTGCTCAAACTCTCCGGGCGCTCCCGGCCGATCATGTGGGCTTCGATCTCTACTATCGCATGTGTGCTGGTTTACTTTTTTGTGCGGTTGGCTGTTCTAGGACCATGGGAAGCGTTTTCGCCTCTAGTTCTGATTTGTGGAGCTTTCTTCCTTCTTGCCCAAGATGCAATCAGCACCAGGATCGGCAGTTGGGCCAGGCGGAGGTTCCGGGAACGAGACAATCTCTTGCTGGCAGTTGCATTCAGCATGGCCCATTTTTGTGTGCTGGTGCTGATGTCCGTGCCGTCCTGCATTGCCGCTTTCAAGGCAGCGCACGACTATGAAGAAACTGTAGCCACACAACGTGAACAGTTACTGGTGATGAGCGCCCTGGAAAAACGTGAAAACCGCGTGGTCAGAAGATATTGCCAGGTGAAATTCTCGGAGGTGGAGCAGGAAACCTGCAGCGCCGATCTCGCCCGATGGCTGTTCATCCGGCGGCGGTTGGAAGAGCAGGACCTGGATGTATATGGAAGTGTATTCAGTGATCAAAGACGGGGACAGCTCTTTGAGCCTGAATCTCCGGTGCGTATACCCCTTGTCAACGACGGCAAGCCGGGTAGTGCGCCGCCGGAGCAGCCTGATTTCCTGGTAAAACTGGCAGCCACGCTCATGCCCCGCGCCGACTCCGTAACTCGCGAACTAAGCCAGAAGTCCTCCAATTCGAGATGGGAATGGACCCCGGAAGGTGTTCATCGCATCCGTATCCAGCGCTCTTCCGCTCCGGCCACCGAGTCCTCTTCACGGCAGGCGCTGGCCCGGTTGTATGCGAACGATTCCGGCTTTCTGACCCAAAGCCTCGCATACGACTTGGCCATGCTGAAAGCGGGTGAATTTATGCAGGCAACAGGCATCTTTATCGTTGCGATTCTCGGTCTGATGCTTGTCTCTGTATGGTCTACCCTGCGCCGGATGTTTCTGCTCAGCAAAAAGTTTGCTGACCTTGGAGAGCCTTATCCGGAAATTTCGCTTGAGGCTGCTCTGCAGGAGAGTTCAGGTGGAGACGCGCCTCCGAGTGATCGATCTAATCTCATTCTGCTCACTTTTCCGTGCTCCGGTAAAACCGATAAATTGACAAAGCTCACCCATGCCGGGAAGGCAGTCTATGTCGACTTGACCAGCGGCCGGCTGATCGCAAGACAGAAACTCAATGCTGGAGGACCGGGATCAATTGTTCTGGATCATTTTGAAACCGCAATGAGCGAAGGTGTCATCTCCAAATGGGTGCTGGAATTGCTTGAGGATCTGCTGAGCCAGGGTAAGAAGATCATTATCGTTTCGACTGTCGATCCTCACTACCGCCCTGGTACTGTCGCGGACGATATGGATCCGGCATTGGAAACTTCCAGCCGGGATCTCGAGCGCGCCGAAAGGGTTTTGGGACATTTCAAAACCATGCGGGTGGAGGGAGAAATAATCAGGCACACCGATTCCTGCTATCACTTCCTATGGACAAGCTGTGCATGGGACGAAAAAGTGGCGCTTTATGGCATCGCCAAAGATGGCTGGGCCAACCACAAGAATTTTTCAGCCCTGCTCCGTTTGTATAAGCGAGGGCTGATCAAGCGCGATCCTAACTTCATTCTGACTTTTGCGCATTTCCGCCATTATCTTCTTCGCACCATAAGCCGCCGCGAGCAGCGTTCGCTTGAATTGAAAGACACTACCGGATTATGGGATGGCCTGCGCATCATGTTCTACGTCCTTCTCATCGGAATGGTGGCCGCAGTATTGTTCTTCAACCAGCATGAAATTCTTGGATATATTACAACCGGAGTGAGCGCGATCCTGCCTGCCGCCAGGCTTTTGTCGCAAATCGGGGGCGGTAAATCCTCATCAGCCAAAGGAGATTCGGCCGGAGCATGAAGTTGAATCCAAAATGGGGCTGGATACTTGCCGGCGTATTCACCGCAGGTGTCCTGTGGGCTTATTTTGCTGGGGGAAGGCCGCGCAGGCTTACCATCGCTATCCATGAAAGCATTGAAGGCGATGCGCTGCGTGAGATTGCGAAACGTTTCAGCACTGCTCACAAGATTGAAGTCCAGGTGCTGGAATTTTCCTATGATGACTTATACGACAAAGAAATGGCGCAGCTTCGCAATCA
The DNA here is from genome assembly GCA_003223515.1 of Candidatus Angelobacter sp. Gp1-AA117. GTDB lineage: Bacteria > Acidobacteriota > Terriglobia > Terriglobales > Acidobacteriaceae > Angelobacter. The sequence continues at coordinate 57,676 of QHVI01000025.1, read as the reverse complement.
GAGGGATGATCTCACGCCGGCATTTGACGTGATTATGGTGGATGATCCATGGCTGCCTGCTCTGACAGGGAAGGTGAATGATAACGATAAGAGCCGTCTGGAGACGTTGACTATCAGCGATGTTGATGATTTTCCTGGCCCCACTTTGCGGGTAGCAAAATATTGCCCAGGCACAAACTGTCCCTCAGAGTACTATGGAGTTCCTTTCGTTGGAAACTCGCAACTGTTTTGCTATCGCAAAGCAGCCTTTCCCAAGCCCGAGATGGCGCCCATGACTTGGGATGCTGTGGTGGAGTTCGTCAAGAAGCAAAGGAACCAACCGGGAACTCATGACACACGGCCGTATGTGGGCAGGATTGGACCGGGAAATTCGATTGTGACTGATTTCGTCTCCTTGCTCTGGAGCCACGATCCCAGCGTATTCCCGGAAACTCTCCCGCAAGCATCCGCCACCCAGGCTCTCTCTTTGGGCAGCAAGGGTAAAGTTGCGCTCGATGATCTCTATGCTCTGGCAGGCGGTCAGAATGGCAGCACCAGCGTTGACGATTTCGATCTTGCCGCTTATATGCTCAAGGAAAAGGCGAGCATGGCTATTGTATGGTCGGCGTGGGCCATGATGATTGAAAACTTGCGCCCGCAAGGATCTTCCGATCTGCACTGAAAAATCCTGCAGATATCGCCGGCCAATATCCCGATTTAAGGAAGCAATCTGTGTATGACCAGCTTGATAAATATGAGAGTTCTTTCAAGTATCAGCTTGACTCGCTGGAGCGCGCTCGGCCCCGGCCCCGGACTCCACGCTGGAGAGAAATAGAGTGCATATTGGGAAAGTACCTGAGCAAGGTGGTTGTTGAGAATATGGACACGAAGATGGCCGTTGACAAGCTGGATTCGAAACTCAAAGAGTGCACCACCAGCCTGATCTCCGCCTGCGAGGACCCTCCGGAGTGCCACAACGCTTCGCTGCAAGCCCCCACTACCCGGAATTGAATATTTTCTTGACAATTATATAGTAATAGTGTTAATATAGTGCTGTATGGTTTGCCGTTCATTTAAGTGGAGATGTCGCATGCTCAGGGACTTCACTCCCTTTGTTACAGCATTTTCTAAACGCTGCAGCCGTAACGCCGTAACCTGCCGTAACAGAAATCGCCAATGTTGACGCGGGTTGTAACGCTATTACGGGTGTTACCCCCATTTTTTGGAGGATGACAGAAGAGGGCGGCATCGTTTTTAAGGGTTAGAAATCTTTCATGCGATTACCCTGCATGGGATGGCGAAAGTTTTACGAAAATCCAGTACAATAAGCAGAATGCCGGTTTCAGTTCAGGCGCCTGTATCCCTTCAGTGGGCTCATCCCATTGTGCAGGAGTGGTTTGTCCGCAAATTCAGTACGCCCACAGAGCCTCAGGAGCAGGGCTGGCCGCATATTCTTGCCGGACGCACCACCCTGATCTCCGCTCCTACCGGATCAGGCAAGACGCTGGCGGCATTTCTGACCTGCATTGATGCCCTGGTGCGCAAGGCACTGAGCGGCGGTCTCTACGACCGCACCGAGATTCTCTATATCTCGCCCCTGAAGGCGCTTGGCAATGACATTCAGAAGAACCTCGAAGCGCCTCTGGCTGAGATCACTGCGCTGGCGGGAGAAAAGGGCCTGCTCATGCCGGAGATCCGGGTGGCCGTCCGCACTGGCGACACGCTCATGCACGAGCGCCAGAAGATGCTCAAGCGTCCGCCACACATCCTGGTGACTACGCCGGAATCGCTCTACATCCTGCTCACAGCGGAGAAAAGCCGAAACATCCTGCGCGATGTGCAGACCGTGATCGTGGATGAAATTCATGCCGTAGCCGATGACAAGCGCGGGGCACATCTGACTCTTTCTCTGGAGAGGCTGGAGAAACTAAGAAAAGACCGTGTGGCACAGCCGCCCCCGGCTGTGCGCGATGATCTTCATGGACCGCAGCCGCCGGGATCCCCGACGTGCGCCGATGTTGCGCGTGGCGGGGTGGAGGTGCCCTCGGCTGCGCTGAAAGCCGCTGATATCGCAGAGCAATCCGCACAGCCGGGGGCGGCTGTGCCACACCAGTCTTCCTGCATCCGCCGCATCGGCCTTTCTGCCACCCAAAAGCCGATCGAAACCATCGCGCATTTTCTTACCGGCAGCGGACGACCCGATCCTGTGATCGTCCACGTGGGCCACAAGCGCACCCTGGACATCGCCCTCGAAGTTCCTGGAATGGAGCTTGGCCCAGTGACCTCGCATGAGATGTGGGATGAGATTTATGACCGCATCTGCCAGTTGGTGCAGCAGCACCGCTCCACGCTGGTGTTCGTCAACACCCGCCGGCTGGCCGAGCGCGTAGCTTTCAATCTTGCCGAGCGCCTTGGTGAAGATGCAGTGGCTGCCCATCATGGCAGTCTGGCGCGCAAGCTGCGCCTCGAGGCCGAACGCAAGCTCAAGAACAATGAGATCAAGGTACTGGTTGCCACTGCATCCCTGGAGTTGGGCATTGATATCGGCCATGTCGATCTTGTCTGCCACATCGGCTCGCCCCGCTCCATAGCCGGGGCCTTGCAGCGCGTAGGCCGTGCCGGACACTGGCGCGGAGCCATCCCCAAAGGACGCTTCTTTCCCGGCACTCGCGATGAACTGATTGAATGTGCAGCGCTGGTGCGCTCCATCCATCAGGGTGAACTTGATCGCCTGATCATCCCTGATGCTCCACTTGATGTTTTGGCGCAGCAGATGGTCGCCATGTGCTCTGCGGAAGAGTGGGATGAGGATGAGCTATTTGCTACTGTCACCCGCGCTTATCAATACCGCGAGCTGAGCCGCAAAGACTATGACGACCTGCTGGTCATGCTCTCTGAAGGCATTGCCGCCCAGCGTGGACGCTATGGCGCGTATCTCTATCGCGATCGTGTGAACAATCGGCTCAAGGCGCGGCGCGGCTCGCGCATGATCGCCATCATGAATGGCGGCGCTATTCCCGAGACTGCCCTCTATACGGTAGTGGCGGAGCCGGAAGGCGTGGTGGTGGGCACCCTGCACGAAGATTTCGCTGTCGAGAGCCTCAAGGGCGACATTGTTCTGCTGGGCAACACAAGCTGGCGCATCCGCCGCATCGAGAGTGCCGGGCGCGTGCTGGTGGAGGATGCCCACGGTGCTGCGCCCTCGATTCCGTTTTGGCTGGGTGAAGCTCCCGGACGCACCCAGGAACTCTCGCAGCAGATCGGCGAATTGCGCCAAAACATCAGCGATCTGACTCCAAACACGGTTCCGGGCTTCATCAACCAGAAGTCGGCTGAGGTGCTCCATGCGGTGGAATGGTTGAAACAGGAATGCGGCCTTGATGATTCCGGGGCGGAGCAGGCCATCGAATACGTCATTACCGGACGCACCGTGCTGGGTACTGTGCCTACCATGAAGCGCATCATTGCGGAACGCTTCTTCGATGAAGGCGGCGGCATGCAGCTTGTCATCCATGCTCCCTTTGGCGCTCGCATCAACAAAGCCTGGGGATTGGCGCTGCGCAAACGGTTCTGCGTCTCTTTCAATTTTGAGTTGCAGGCCAGCGCCACCGACAACGGCCTGAATATCGCCTTGGCGGAACAGCACAGCTTTCCGCTGGCAGATGTTTTTCGTTTCCTGCACGAGAACACCGTGAAAGAGGTACTGCAACAGGCGGCGCTGCTCTCTCCGGTCTTCGAGACGCGCTGGCGCTGGGATGCCAATCGCTCCCTCGCCCTGCTGCGCTACTGGGGAGGCAAGAAGATTCCATTGCAGGTGCAGCGCACCCGCGGCGCCGACCTGCTTGCTTCAGTCTTTCCTGAGGTCGCCCAGTGCCAGGAAAATGCCGATGGTCCCATTAAGATACCTGATCACCCGCTGATCCGTGAGGTGATGAAAGACATCTTCCATGAGGCCCTTGACCTTGACGGGCTGAAGCAGGTCTTGCGCCAGATCTATTCCGGAGAGATCGAATGCGTAGCCGTGGATACTCCCATCCCATCGGTTTTCTCCCATGAGATTCTGAACGCCCAGCCGTATGCCTATCTCGACGATGCTCCACTCGAAGAGCGGCGTGCCCGCGCCGTAGAGATGCGCCGTGTCCTGCCGGATGCGGTGCTGAATGAGGTCGGCGCGCTCGATCCTGCCGCTATCGCCGAAGTACGTGCCGATGCCTGGCCCGACGTACGTGATGCCGACGAACTCGCGGATGTGCTGCACACGTTCGTCGCCATGCCCGAATCGTTCCTTACATCTACCACGGAGACACGCAGTAATGGAGATTGGGAGAGGTTCTTTGAACAATTGAAGGAGTCTCGTAGAGCGGGCAAGGCTTTTATACCTAATGATCCCCATGTGGCACGGCCGCCCTCGGCTGTGATTCCTGAGGATCCTTCCGCACAGCCGGGGGCGGCTGTGCCACACGATTCTTCTTGCTTCTGGGTCACCGCCGAAAAAGCAAAAACATTTCGCGCAGTCTATCAGCAGGCCCGGTTCGAAACCGAACTTCCTGAGGTTCCCGGTGAAGCCCCGTCCTATGACGATGCCATCACAGCGCTGGTCACCGGCTGGCTTATGCATCTTGGGCCTACAACCGCATCACGGCTGGCGGAAATACTGCATTTACCGGTCAAGGAAATCGACAAGACTCTGCTGCGCATTGAAGCCAGCGGGCTGATCCTGCGCGGCAACTTCGAAAAAACCGGCAGCGACGAGACTCAATGGTCAGAGCGCCGCCTTCTGGCTCGCATCCACCGGCTAACGCTGGGTTCGCTACGCAAGCAGATTGAGCCGGTTACCGCAGCAGTTTTCATGCGCTGGCTCTTTCGCTGGCAGCACGTTGCCCACGGTTCACAGGTGCGCGATGAGCGTGGCGCCATGGAAGTGCTGCGCCAGTTGCAGGGCTTTGAAATTCCTGCCAGCGCCTGGGAGCGGCAGGTGCTGGGCCACCGTGTCAGTAACTACGATCCAAAATTCCTGGACCAGCTTTGCCTCACCGGCGCAGTAGGATGGGGCAGGCTTTCGCCGCACCCAGCCCTGCTGCTCAGCTCGGGCGAAGATTCTTCCGGCCCAACCCGCCGCGTGGTGCCTACCAGCGTCGCCCCTATTACCTTCTTCGTCCGTGATGATGCCGAATGGATGGCCCTGCCGAACATCCGCGCCGCCCATACGGAGATGGAAGAGCAGGCGCGTGGTTTGAGTCCGGGAGCGCGCGAGGTGCTCGCCTTCCTGCGTTCACGCGGCGCATCATTTTTTGCCGATGTTGTGCGCAGCACCGGCAAATTGAAAGCCGAAGTTGAAACTGCATTATGGGAGTTGGTGGCTGCCGGGCTGGTCACTGCCGATGGCTTTGACAATCTGCGCGCTCTGATCGATCCCAAGCGGCGCGCCGGACAGGGAGCAGGGAAGAGCAGCCGTCCGCGTCACAGCGCCGGAAGATGGTCTTTGCTTTATCCTCTGGAAAGCAATGACCCGCAGCAGGCCATCGAGTCAGTCTGTCGCATGCTGCTGGCGCGCTACGGAGTTGTCTTCCGTGAGTTGCTGGCACGGGAAAGTAATCTGCCGCGCTGGCGCGATCTGCTGATCGCCTTCCGCCGCCTCGAAGACCGCGGCGAGATTCGCGGTGGACGCTTCATCAGCGGCTTTATCGGCGAGCAGTTCGCCTTGCCCATTGCCGTGGAATCGCTGCGCGCCATGAAGAGCGCTCCGCCAACCGGAGAGATCATCACCATCTCCGCCGCCGATCCTTTAAATCTGGCCGGCATCGTAGTTCCCGGCGAGCGCGTCCCCGCCATCTCCGGCAAGACCGTCAGCTTCAAAGATGGGGTAGTCGTGGAGATGCCAACGATACAACTCGCAATCAGTCAATAATTTTTGCCGCTGACAAACGCTGATGAACGCTGATAAGAACAGAGAATTAGTCGAGGGTGAGGACTTTTACATTGAAAATGGACTGTATGTCTTTACGCGGGAATATCTGTTGAAGCGCGGCTTCTGCTGCCAGTCCGGCTGCAGGCATTGCCCTTATGGGTTTGTGAAATCCAATCAACAACCTCTCTCGGAAAAAAATTCAAAATAAATCAGCGTTGATCAGCGTCCATCAGCGGCAAATTCTAACTGTTTCTGCGTGAACGCCTCAGCGGAACACGAAATGTTCAGGGGGTGAGTGCTGAATGCTATTCGTACCGCAACGCTACGACCGGATCGAGCCGCGCTGCCTTCATTGCCGGATAGATTCCGAAGAACAGTCCTACACTGCCGGCAACAGCTACGCCCAGCAGCACTGCCCACAACGGCACTGAAGAGGGCACAAGGTGCGTCAAGTTCAATAGCAGGCTGATCGCGAGCGAGACGAGTACGCCCAGGATACCTCCCACCCCGGTGAGGGTCATGGCTTCGGTCAAAAACTGGAAGCTGATGTCGCGTTTGCGCGCACCAATGGCTTTGCGCACTCCAATTTCACGGGTTCGTTCTGTCACCGACATGAGCATGATGTTCATCACGCCCACGCCGCCTACCAGCAGCCCAATGGAAACGATTCCCACAATCAGGGTGAAGACCCCGGACATGATGTCACGAAACTGCTGGCCCAGTTGCTCGGCGCTGCTGATGCCAAAATTATCAGGATTCTTCGGCGAGACCCGGCGGCGCGTGCGCAGCAGTCCGCGAACCTCGTCTTCAGCAGCATTCTTCATTCCCGGATAAGCCATCGCCATGATCACGTGTTCATCATCCTGCGGGTAATGCTTGCGGTAAGTGCGGTAGGGAATCAGCACTTCGTTGTCGCCACGGCCAGCGATGGAGTTCTTCTTCTTTTCAAAAACGCCAATCACCGTATAGAGATTGCCATCCACCAGGAGTTGCTGATCGATGGGCGATTCATTGGGGAACAGTGTGTCGGCTGCATCAAAACCGAGAACCACAACTTCGGCGCGGTGCAAATCCTCCAGATCGGTGAAGAAGCGGCCCTCCTTCATCTTGCTGCTCTCCACGTCGGCAAAGCTGGCGGTAACGCCCCTGAAAATGATGTTATTCAATTCGTGGCTTTTGTGGCGTGCCGAGCGGACCGGCTGCGGAGTGTCGCCAATGTGAGGCAGTGCCTGCACCGCAACATCCTTGATGGCAGGAAGTTCCTTCATCGCCATGCCATCTTCATAGGTCAGTGACTTGCGCGTACGCTCCTCCGGGGTGAGACGTCCAAAATGAAACCCGGGATCGAACTTGAAGATGAACAGATTGTCCACGCCGAATTCGTTGATGGATGCCTGGATGTTTTCCTGCAAACCCAGCAGGACAGAAGAGACGACAATGGCGACCGTCACGCCGATCACCACCCCGAGCACAGTCAGGATGGATCGTGCTTTGTTTGTACGGATAGTTTCCAACGCCATCTTCACGTCTTCGGCGAACAAGCTGGCATGCAGAATCCTCATGTTTCAAACCTCAGGGCCTCAATGGGGTCGAGGCGTGCCGCTTTGCGGGCAGGATACACGCCGAAGAACAGCCCTACAGCAGTAGAGACAATGATGGCAATCGTCACTGCTGAGATTGGCACTGCCATGGGCAACGGCGTAAGACGCCCGACCGCAATCGCGATGCCCCAGGCCAGCGAGACTCCCAGTACTCCGCCAACCGCTGACATTACTGAGGATTCAATGACAAACTGCAGCAGGATGTCCCGGCGCGTGGCCCCCAGCGATTTGCGCACCCCGATCTCGCGCGTGCGCTCGGTCACGCTGGCCAGCATCACGTTCATGATCACGATTCCGCCAATCAGAAGGAATACTGAGACAATGGCCACCGAGCTTTTTGCCAGCCAGCCCGTAATGTTGCTCCACAGTTCCAGAAACGCGGAGGGCTCCCTGATTCCGAAATTATCCTCATCTCTGGGGGAAAGATGATGGTGGGCGCGCATCAGCATGCGGGCCTCATCTTCCGCAGGCTGCATCCATTCCGGCCCCAGCGCCTGCACATTGATATTGCCGGAATCCTGCGTGCCGTAAACTTTGCGGTGGGTCTGAATTGGGATGTAGACGAAGCTATCCTGCGACTGGCCGAAGGTGCTGCCCATCTCTTTGGCCACGCCAATAACTTCATAGGCTTCGCCATCCACGTAGATGGTCTTGCCCAGGGCTTCCACGCTGGGAAAGAAGCGCTTGGCCACGTCATTGCCGATGAGCGTGACGTTGGCCCGATGCTCATTGTCGGCATCGCTGATGTACCGCCCGGTGGCGGGTTCCTCCACGTCCATCTCGCCAATGTTGGCTGTAACTCCCCGGATATCGATGTCTTCAATTGTCTCGGTCTTATATTTCACTCTGCCGTTACGGCGGACTTCCAGTCCTACGTTCCTGGCCAGCCGCATGTTATCGCGGACATATTCGTAATCGTCCCAGGTGATGACTTTGTTCCTGCGCTGCAGCTTCACAAACTGGTCGATGCTGGTGATGATCGGAAAGCGCGATACCAGGAAGACATTCGCGCCAAAGTTGACTACCTTAGTCGCTATGTACCGGTTTGCTCCTTCGATCATAGCCACCACTACGATCAGGGTAGTCACCGAGAGAATTATGCCCAGCAGCGTAAGAAATGACCGCAGCTTGTGCGTGCGCAGCGTCTCCAGCGCGATCATCGTAGGTTCGCGCCATGACAGGCGTGCCTTGGGTGCAGTGGGCATGAGATGTTGGGAACTCTATCTATTGTTGCACGATTCCGCCGAATCCTCGCACAGACCCTTAAATTCGGGGAGACCGCCTAAATAATGGTACGTCCGTGCTGGTATTACGGTTTCGTGATAAACGCTTCCATCACAAGATGTTTGACGATTCGGGAAGGCTGCGAGAGAATAGAAATACCAACCTTTGTGGGCCTGTGGCGCAGTTTGGGAGCGCGCTTCCATGGCATGGAAGAGGTCGTCGGTTCGATCCCGACCAGGTCCACCATATTTTCAATAACTTACAGAGACCGCATCTTTCAGTTTGGGCGCATTTGGGCGCAAATTTACAACTCTCTTGCTCGACTCTGCCCGTTTCGGCTTCTTTCTCAGTTCCTTGTTGACAGCCTCTACGGTAGCGCGAACACTCTCGGGAATTTCCTGCATGTAAACATCGGTGGTCGTGGCAGCGCGTGAATGCCGCAACAATCCTTGAACGTCCTTTACCGTGCCTTTCTTCTGCGCCAGCGTTGCTATCGTTCGCCGGATCACTTGGAAAGTTAGTTTAGGCAGTTTCAGATCCCGCGCTAGTTTATGCAGCGTCCGCTTGCGGTAATTGTTAGGGTCCATGAAGCCACCGTCCGCGTTGGGAAAAATGAACGCCTCCGGTGATGCGTCGGAGGATTCCTGTTTCAAGAGCCAGAGGTCGTCAGATAGTTTCTTCGGAATATGCACGACGCCCAGACTTTTTTTTGTTTTTCCCCAAGGTCGGATTTGGCCTTTGTACACCGTCTCAATCAGTCGCATTGTGGAGTCAGCATGATTGAAGCACTTCCACCTGAGTGCGAAGAGTTCTCCGGGACGCAGAGCGTTCGTCATATCGAGTTCCAAGATGATCCGATCGCGGAGAAGCAGCTTTGAAAGCGCAAGTCGGAGCTGCTCCCAGCTCAGCGTGGTGGTATCTGTTTCACGCAACTGAGCAGGAACCTTGATCTTCCTGGCCGGGTCCTTCGAGAGGAAGTCCTGGTCGACAACTTCTGAAAAGATGTCCCGAATGTAAGCTCGAATCTGAAGCACTCTGTCTCTGGATCTCGTTTTCGCTAGGTTGTTGAGATGTACTTGCAAAGTGAACTTGTCGAAATTCTCCAGCGGAACCGCTTCGAAGTAATCGATGAGGTCACGTTGAATGATCATCTTTTTCACTTTGGCTGTTTCTTTTTTCCAGGTAGCCTCTTTGAGAGGGTAATAGCGGTTGCGAACAAACCAGCCGAAATTGACCGCACTGTCATTTGCCGTTCTACCGCTGTGGTCTTGTCCGGTCACCTTGGTCATTTCCTGCTGCAGCTTGTCCTGGGCCTCACGCTTGGACATCTGCGACTTCGCGCCAAGAATGATCGTGATTTTCTTTGTCTTCTCTTTTCCATGGATCGGGTCAAGCAATACCCTGCGGAAGAACCCATACCACTTTTTCCCGCGAAGGCTGATCCAACCCCTCTGATGCGATTTACCCATCCATTCCTCAGTTTTCTGTGGGGGAACAAGTGGGCCGCTCCTATTTTACCTACGCTTGCGACGCAGTGCGGAGAGGCGCTCCCTTTCATCGATGAATTCCTCAATTTTGCTTGCCCGGTACCGAAGAGTGCCGTCTCCGATCCGAATGACAGGTAAGAACGGGGCTTTCCGAGACGAATGATCCCATACCCAATCCTTCGTTACATTCAGCCGCTCAGCTACTTCTTCGACTGTCATGAGGCGCGCTCCGTCTAGCTCACCTCCAATTGTTGCTAGCCTCGGTTTATCTGTGGGCTGGACGGTCACGAGAGCCCGGGCCTGGTTGCGCGTGGGAGTCGGCTCAAACTTCTTGGAAGGCTGGACCGAATCCTCAATTAGGCTAACGGTCGGCCGCGCTTGCGAATTCACACCTTACCTCCTAACAACATGCCCTCTAAGAGAGCAGTCTGAAGTGTCTTTTAAGTCATTCCACGAACTCGGTCAAAAAACGTTGTTCGACGGGTCCAGCGAGCCACTTCATCCGGTTTTCAATGAAAATTTGACCGAAATTCAAGGTGGACTTAGCTTCTTTTCGTCCGCAGCCTTTGACGGCTGTTGGAAAAGGAGAAGGACTAAAGTTGTTTTCCTCACCCCAGCAAGCATTGGAGGCTCTCGCTTCGGTCGGCTACATCACTGACGAGATAACCGCCACGGTTGTGTACCTGGCTGCCCGATTGAACAAGCCAATTCTGAAAGAGGGACCGCCAGGAAGTGGCAAAACTCAGTTGGCTTATGCAGTTGCGGAAGCCACCGGCTCCGAAATAGAGCGCCTGCAGTGCTATGAAGGCATCAACGAGGAAAAAGCCATTGGCAAGTTCGATGAAGCTCTGCAACGGCTTGCCGTTGAGCTCAGGTCGAAATCGGGATCGATTGAATGGGAGGCACTCAAGCAGGAGCTGCATAGTGAAAAATTCTTCAGTGCCGGTCCGCTTCTACGCGCCCTTCGCCATCGCAAACGCTGCGTGCTGTTGATCGATGAACTGGACAAGGTTGATCAGGCATTTGAGGCAATGCTCCTCGAACTGCTTAGTGTTTGGCAGATGAGCATACCGAAGCTCGGACTGATCAAAGCTGAGAGCATTCCCTTTGTCGTGTTGACCTCTAATGAGGAACGAAGAATTGGCGACCCACTGAGGCGGCGAAGTTTTTATCTGCGTGTCGAGCACCCTACCCCACAGCGCGAAGCCAAAATCCTTCGCATGCGCACACCAAATCAAAGTGCAGAATTTCATCAGGGTATGGCCGGGCTCGCCAAAGCACTGCGCGGCTGGAGCCTGGAGAAGCCGCCCTCGATTTCGGAAATGCTGGATCTCGCGCAGGCGCTTGAGGTGCTTGGAGAACAGCGCATTACACCGGAGATGCGAGACATATTGTTACCCCTGTTGGCAAAGACAGAGGCCGATCGAAAAAAACTGCTGCTGCGGGACGGATGGGCAAGTCTGGTTTATGACGCGCAGCAGTACAGCGCCGAGGCGGTCGAATTATGAAATTGATCGCGTTCATTCTTTGCCTAATTTCATCAGTTGCTTGTTGGGCTGAAAACCACGGTGAGCAAAGGCGCGAGGCTGAATACTACGTTGCCGCCTACGCTCGGCATTACAACGTGCCAGTGGAATTCGTTCGCGCTGTGGTTGAGCAGGAGTCGGGGATGGAAGAGATGTCCAGTGTCGTCGAAAGGAGCAGCCGGTCTAATGCAGCTCATGCCTAGTACGGCTGCACGTCTGAATGTGCGGAATCGCTGCGACATCAATCAGAACGTCTCTGGCAGAGTGCGGCATCTGGCATGGCTCATGAACAAGTTTCATGGAGATCTGAGATTAGTTGCAGCCGCGTATTACACGGGCGAAAACACTATTCAGCGGCGCGGCCTCGGATATTCGAACCAGGATGTCGTGTCGTATGTGGCCAGCGTTCGCGAGCGCTTTGTCCGACAGAAGTTTGGGAGCGCAAATATTTCACGCGCTCCAGGGAGTACACGATGAGAGTGCACTTAGTCGTTATTGTTTATCTGATGGTCGGAATGGGCATGGCGCAGACGCCAGCCGGTCAGATTGTCCCCATTGTTACAACAGCACGAGTCGAAGACGGATCGGTCACTGTGTTGCACCTTGCGCCTGGGTACGCAACTTCAGTCAGGCTTCCTGAGGAGATCAGCTCTGTCGTCATAGGGAATCCAGTCAGCTTCAAGGCTGAGCATTCAGAAGCTGAAGCGCGGCTCGTTTTCTTCAAACCCACGACCAGCCAACCCACCGAAAGCAATGCTCTGATTACCACGAAGTCAGGGCAGGAGATCAGTCTGCATCTGGTGAGCGCGGGCAAAGGCGCTGCCGATGCGCGGGTTGATTTTCTGGTCGAATACCGCCTATCACAGAGCGTTGTGATCAGCCCTGACAGGCAGACTTTTCTCCTTGCAGATACCCGTCCGCTTTTCTCAGTGGCTCCAGCCAATCCCGCAGGTACTTCTGTTCATGCAAGTCCACCGGATTCAATTGCGAACCAGCTTGAAAGACAGAAGAGCCTCCCTTCACCGGCATGGCAAGGCAAAGAGTTGCTTGTGGCTTTGGGTGAATCTCTGGAGATGAACCATCAAACAATTCTCAGCTTTTCGGTTCTGAACGACTCAAAACGCGTGATCGAACTGCTCCCGCCCCAGCTTGAACTCACGGGAACAGCGCACGCCAAGGGAGGAAAGCAAATCAAAGGGGATCCAGTCGCAATCTCCGACTACCGCATGACCACACGGCGGTTGCGGCCAGGGGAGCGTGCCGACGGTGTCATTGTCTTTGAGCGGCCAAGCTTCAAAGAATCAGTCGAAAAGTTGCAGCTTCAGTTAGCACAGGCAGAGCAGGTGGATCGGCCCATTTTGTTGCCAGTTCCATTTATCGCCAGCAGCCAGGGAGGTGTGCAATGAAACCGACTGATCAGAACGGATTCGGGAGTATGCAGGCCTTGGAGGAGGTTCCGCAGCAACACACTTCCAGCACTGCTCCGCCCAGTGTTAACGGCAATGCGCCGTTTGTGCCATCCAAGGACAAGCCGAAGTCCATCTTGAAAGAGAATGGCCGGCTGGTGTTCGTGGGAGCAGGTATTGTGCTTGTTCTGCTGCTATTAGCTTTTAATGGCGTTTCGCGCCATTCCGTGCCTGCGCGAAAAGATCCAACCGCTGCCGGTCAAAAGCAGGCAGCAAAGGCGGACAATTCTGTCGCAGCCTCGAGCGTAACGCCGATACTCGATGCTGGGCGTTCACCGTCACAGGAACCGGACGGGAGCCTCGTAAATCCTGACCAGATTGGACGCACGGCGCTCAAACCGCCAAAACCAAGCCCAGCGGCCACCCTTGGCGATGTGAAGCCCTTTGATGGTTCTCAGTGGCAACCCGCGCCCTACCAGCCGGGAACACAACCAGCCGCGACCAGTAGCGAAAGCTCCTCGGCTACTGATGCAAACCAAATTCGCACCGAGCACGATGCACTGGAGAAAGCATCGCTGGTCTTCGTCCGAAACAACAACGCATCGTCTGGGCCAAATCAGCGGCCTCAAGATGTTGCAACTCCAATTGACTTCGGTATTGGTGTGGCACCCGGCACAAGGCTGCGCGCTAGACTTGAATCGGCCGTAAATACAGCAGTTCGAACTCCGGTTGTTGCGGTTATCGAATACAACTACGAACAGAATGGGGAAATTGTCATTCCAGCCGGAGCGAAAGCGTTCGGGCACCTGGAATCTGCCGACCATTCCGGCTACATCGGCATCCGCTTTGAATCGCTATTGATGCCAGATGGATCTTCTGTGGCCCTCGAAGCGGCTGCTACCGATCTTCAGCTTCGGCCGTTACGTGGCAAAGTGGAGGGCAAGCACTCAGGTAAAAACGTTCTGGTGCGATCCTTCGCCGGAGTTGGCGAGGTCGCGGCAACGCTGGTCGGAAGAGGCAGTCTTAACCAACCGTTGAGCGAAGGCGATCTGTTGCGTGAACGAGTTGCGAACAACATTGGACAGGCTGGGGACCAAACCGTGGCCAATCTGGCCTTGACGGAGCGAATTGTAGTTTCGGTGCCCGCGGACACAGAGATTTACGTGATTTTGCAAAAAACGGCAAAAGAGAGCGGCCAAAGTTCGCGTCTCACAGTGCCCACGCAATCCGTAAATCAGTCCAACATCGATGAATTGCGCCAGTTAATGCAGTTGCAGCGGGAATTGAACCAGGGGATAACCAAACCGGCGCCGGAATGAGGCAGAGTCATTGGGCAAAAACCCAGACATTGTGCCAATGACTTGTTGTAATTAGAAACTCTCCGTCTGCCACCATCCACCAACCGGCTTCTTTTGTGATCACAAGGGCGTTTATGGTTCGTAATCTTGCACAAGCCGCCTTGGCCCGCTGGGCAGCTCTCCGGCTTAACTTCCGGTTTGCCCGTTATCCAGGAACCATCCAGACAGAGGACGTTCCGAGATAGCGACCACTCGGAGGTCAAATCGGCGAGTTCCAGTTGCGTTTCTGAACGCCATTAGAGAGAATGACGCCAACCCGAGGCGGATGAGTGGAGCGCAGCCATGATTGAACATGATCGAACCGGGAAGAAGACTTGTTTCGTCATTTGTCCCATTGGCCATGAGGACTCAGAAGTACGCAAGAGCTCTGACCACGTATTCGAACAGGTGATCAACAGAGCGATCCAGCCGCTCGGGTATCACTCGTTGCGGTCTGATCGCATCGCAAAGCCTGGACGCATTACGGACCAAGTCATCAAGCACCTTGTCGCCGACGAACTCGTTGTCGCTGACCTCTCGGGCCACAATCCAAATGTTTTTTATGAATTGGCAATTCGCCACGCGGTAAACAAGCCGGTGATCCACATCAGCAGGAAAAGTGAGTTGCCTCCTTTCGACATCGCCCAAGAGAGAACAGTCTTTTACGATCCAGATAATGTAAAGAGCGTGAACAACTGCATTGACGATATAAGAAAGCAGATCGAATCCATCGAGAATGAAGCCTTTCCGCCCAACACCGTCGCCCAAATCATCCAGCATCAGGAATCTCTCGAAAGCAGAGATGAACTCAAGCGTCGATATGGTGAGCTCAGCTCGCGGATTGCGAGCATTGACCAGAAGATCGCTGACTTGGTAGATCACGTGCCTCCGAAGGAGCTTCTCGAACAGTACCGAGACGAAATCACAACTCTACGATCCCTCAAGGAGGCAGGGATCGTCAGCGTTCATCGGAACAGGGAAATCGCGCTTCGACAATTCATGTCAGCTATCGACGCCGAGACGCAGGAGATAATGATAGTTGGGTCATCGCTTCTGGGGTTATTACAAAAAGCTCAGTACAAAGAGCTTGCCGACAAATTGCGCTTCAAAGTCTCGAATAGCGGTGTTCGTGTCAAGTTTCTATTAACGCATCCAGCAGTCAGCGATCTCAGAGCTGAGCAAGAAAATCGACGCTTTGCAGCCATTGGGAGAGAGATCATTCAAAGTCTGCGAATCCTGAGTTCTTGGAACGTCAATCCCTCGGATGTCAAGCTCTACAAAGGAACCCCCACGATCTTCGCCATCAAGACACGCAGGCAGATGCTTTTGAATCCGTACGCATACTTCGCAACAGCTTTTACCACGCCGTGCTTTATTGTGGAGACCGACACCGAACATATGTCGTATTACTACGAGGTGTACGACACAGCTCACTTCAGCGCTTGGGATACAACTACCGCCGAATCAATCTCAGACTTTAGCCAAACCATTGCAGCACTTGAGCAGAATCTGAGTGAATACACGGCTGCGGTGGAGCGGGTTCTTAAGGGGCCTTAGCTTCTACGGTTGGATAATGCCGACGAGAACAAACGCGACGGCTGGGTCAATGTAAGAGCCGCCGTGCCGTGGTGCATGTCCGTTCAGCCAGCATCTCGAATCGCTTATGTAGGCTTCAGTTCCTACGCCCGCCTAGTTGTTCCGTGACGGTATCAACTCCATCGCCGTTCGTGGTCACGTTTTCCACGTAGACTGGCTGATCGGGACCGCCTTCCGTCATGAGGGGCGGGAGGGCGACACGATCAAGTTGATGGAACGCGCTATGTGCGGACGTGGGCCGTCGATTCGTCGATTCGGTTGTCCATCATTGCAAGAAAAAAATGACAGTTCATAAGCGCTATGCACGACGAGGAGGAGCAGTGGGGCCTTCCCCCATGGCGTGCCCCCGGGAGGGCCCCCAAAACACGCACGATATACCTGTTTGTACCAGTTTGCAAAGGGCTTAATGCAGCCCTTGGCCGCCGTTTGGTTAGTACCGATAGTCGCTTATCAGAAGTGATCGCGATTGCTGGACCAGGACGGACTACCGCCGAGCGGCATAAGCGTTAACTTAAGCTGAGGTACACTCTCAACTTTCCAAAACGCATTATGGTGATTTTCGTGTTGCCGAAGATTCAGGAGTCGCCCGTGAATGACCACAAGGGCGCTGCGCATTACCTATCTGGTGAGACTTCCTACAAACCGACTTGGGGATAATCGGTGCCATCACCTGTGTACAGGCCTCTCGACGGAGACGGAGGACCGTCGATTCCGGGCACCAAAGACTAGGCTGATTATCGAAGCAAGTTTGCAACGCCAATCTGGAACGCACGGCAACAACACACTCTTTACCGTTGAAGCGGTCAATCCGTTGCTAAGATGATTGTTGGCAACTATGATGATGCAATTGTGGAGAATAAAGGATCATTCCTTTCGATTGCCAGACTGGTTCGCCTTCTAGTGTCGAAATTCATTCTCAACAGTCTGATCCTCCCGCGATTTCGGGCCAATGCTCTCTTGGCGCCCCAAAATATGTAGCTTTTCTTGACGTCTTGGGCTTCACAGATCGACTGAGAGATTGGGATTCAGCGGTCGACTTTTATGTCAACTTGCTGTCAAGGACACGGAGCGATTTCTGGAACTGGAGCGCAATGTGGTTGTCGTCAAACGGCGGCGCTCACTTCGACTCGGTTGAGATAACAATCGTTTCTGACTCGATGATGCTGACCTCGGACAACTTGATCAAGCTTTCGAAGGCAAGCGCATTCTTGCAGGCCGAGGCTCTTCGGGTAGGTGTTGCGCTGAGGGGTTGTATCGCCTTCGGTCGGCATGTGACGTTGTCTTGGGGAAATTCCCACCTTGTACTGAGTGACGGACTGGCGAAAGCGTACGCCAGTGAGCGTTTGGCCGTGTATCCCCGGATTGTTCTTCATTCTGGGATCATGAAAGCGGTAGAGGAAAGCATGTTTGTCGCTGAAGGGGAGGGCCTCCGCATACGGCGGAACGTAGATCTAACGTTGTTCCTTCAGTCTGAGGATGGGCAGTGGTTCTTGAACCCTTACCTGGAATCGGCCTATTTGAGGTCGATCAAGCTGCGACTTGTTGGCCTTCTCGATCAAGGTAAAGCTCTTGCCGGCAGCGTGCGAGAGAAGTATTTGTGGCTGTCGGACCCCATGAATTATTGGAGTATTGGGCCGCGTCAAAAAATATGGATGGCGGAACTGTACGACGTCAACGCAAAGGTGTTTCTGGAGAAAATGCAATCGGCGTATGAGCGACTCCCTGATGTAGCAAGCGAGGTCGTACCGACATGGCTCCATTCCAACACGTTCCACAGATTCTTCGATCTGTCGTTGGCGAACACGGATACTGGACGAGCCGCCCTCCTCATTGATGAGGAAGTTTCGCCTTTTCGCAATACGTTCCAATATAACGTGGATCTGTTCAGTTACAGACGTCCATCTTGGGGCGATGGAGAGCTTTAGCTACCCCGCAACTATTTAACTTCACGTTCCACTGAATTGGCATCGGGCAGGTTAAGTCGGTAGGTGGACTTGATCTGTCGGGAGGTGCAGAAGTAGTCTGGATCCGTTCAGTTTCGGCTCGGCCCAGAAACGGGCTTCGAGGAAGTCGCCTGGTTGTCCTGGGAAGTCGGCTTGTGAGAATCGATCAGGTCCGCCGGAAGTAATGGATCTTTTACCGCACCGCTAGTCTCAAGTCGTTGGGCAAAAACCCGAACATCGTGCCAATGACTTGCGTTGGATTTGGAGTTCTCGACACGGTGTTGGTATGCCCTCAGGCAACACATTCTTCTGTCAGAGTCATTGGGTAAAAACCCGAACAGCGTGCCAATGACTTGCGTTTGGATTTTGGAGTTCTCGACACGTGTCGGTATGCCTCAGGAAACACATTCTTCGAAATGGCCTGTCAGAGTCATTGGATAAAAACACAAACATTGTGCCACTGACTTGCCGTTGAGTGAGAGTCGCCGGGAAGTCAGTCCCGACATTCCTAAACGTCGTCCTTTTCAGTACGTCATCCCAGTCTTTCGACCTGGCCGTTTCACAAACGGCATCGACGCCCGCCTTAAAACCGCAGCTCCGTCCTCCTTGAAATTTGCTCGAGTTCCAAACGAGCCCTATGTTCTATTTGCGAACGAGATGAACTGACGTTCGCTGAGAGGCAGTATGCAGTTTCAGATATCCAAAGGACATTCCGCACGTTTAGCGGCCATATTTCTGTTCTTAATTGTTCTCCTTCAACTCTCCCCACTATTTGTCCAAGCGCAAAACCTCGGCGGCGCGCCAGCCACGAATAAGGCAGTTCAGGGCCAGACGGCAGCTCAGCCCGAGGGCGCGTTCCTGAATTTGGTGAATTGGGTGGGCAACGTGATTGCGCCAGTAGGAGCGGCGCTATGCGTGGTCATGGCGATTATCAATTACACGCATGGACGCGGTGTAGCGCGTTGGGCCATAGCGGCGGTCGGTTTGCTGATGGTCTCGGGACTGACGCGTCTGCTCGAATTTTGGATTCAGCAGGGTCAAGCGGGAGTCCAGTAGCGGCACGACGATTCGTGTGCGAGGGAATGAGTCATGACGATACCTCAGCTACTGGTCGATTTGATGCAACTGCTGTTTGACATGGCAGTGCCGGCCGCGATGTGCACGTTGGCACTAGCCGGGCTCGCCTTGCGTCAGGAGAGTGGCGTCAATTTCGAGGTCGGCGGCCGGTTCCAGAGATGGATGTTGTGGTCGGTGATCCTCCTGACGCTGCCGCAGTTCTTGTCATGGTTTGCAGCGCAAGGGATCAACGTCCCACCTCAGGGCGCCGGAATCGCAGGTCCCTGGCTCCGGGAAATGGAGACGAGCTTCACGAGTTTTATTTCCGATGTCGTTGTGGGCAAGCTCGTTCCTGTATTGGCTGCGTTCTTCGTCGTGAAAGCGGCTCTTGATGCTTCGCAGGGCTCGAGTCCGCTTGGCTCAGTCGTATCGGCGATCTTCCTGCTCAGCATTTCCGGAACGGCAAGACTGATGCAGGGCTTCAACAGCGGCGGCACACTGGCCACCGTTGATATGTTGGCCTCTCTTTGGAACTACCTGGCGGGAACGATCCTGCCGGAAGCCGCAGGCCTGGCAGTCGTTGGGGCTGTCATCAACTATTCACGCAAAAAACCATTCATGCCGCTGGTGTTCTCAGCATTGGCGTTTTTAAGCGTCACTGGGCTGTGGAAGCTTGTCCAGGCGATGGTCGGGTGAAGCGGAGAACGGAGGTGATCCATGTTTGAAAACGGACTGCTGAACCTGACCAACTGGGCAGGCAATGTGATCATGCCGACTCTTGCCGGACTGTTCTTCGCCGCGGCGATTTACCGCTTCAGCAAGGCGCATCCCTACTCACATTTGTCATGGGCCGGCTTTGCCGCGCTGATGTGCTCAGGTCTTTTGAGGGCGCTTGAGGCATTCGCGCAACAGGCTGGCCCAAACGATCCAGATCGCTACTGGATCTCGATTTTGACGCTCGTGAATTGGGTCGGCAACGTGATGCTGCCGCTCTATGGGGTGATCCAGGTCGTGATGATGATCCTCCACTCAGCAGGCGTGCTGGAGCGTATGACGATTGGCGACGCCTGGGTCAGAAATCTGGTTGCAGCGATGATGTGTTTCGGATTGTCAGGATTATTGCGGCTGGCAGAATTCTGGATACAGAACGGCACTGCGGGTGTGAGGTGACAGTCATGGCTTTAGATGTGACACCAGTAAATCGCAACCTGCATACGCGGGTGACATTCATGGCGCTTGAATTCGAGGACCTGTTCGTCGTGCTGGGGCTCGCAGCAGTCATGAACGTAGTGAGCCGTTTTGTTAGCGGCCAGTTGAGCGCATATCTGCAGTACGGAGTACCGCTGGCAGTCGTTCCGTTGCTGATGGTCTTCAAGTATGGCAAGCCACGGGGGTATTTGAGAGATCTGCTGAATTGGCACACGAGACCAAAAGCGTATTGCGCAGTCGCCCACGACGGTCATGTGCGGAGCAGCTACCTGAAATTGGAGCAGTGAGATGCCGGTCACCTGGGAACAACACGAAAAGAAACTGGACGATCCCGCGCTGTGCGAACTGCTCCCCGTCCGCGACTATCTCGATAACGTGCTGGTACGCACGAGTGGAGCGCTAGTGGCGGGCTACGAGCTGCGAGGAATTACCTCTTACTTTGCAAGCGATCAGGAAAGAGACCGCAGCAAGGCAATGCTCGGCGCTCTACTCAAGTCCATTCCCGAGCAGAGCATGAGAGTACAGGTCCGCTATGAAGTCGTTGAAGACGTTGGCAATCTGTTTGAGCTCTACACCGGGCAGGACCGTTCAGGGAGTGAGATCGGGCGGACTCTGGATGCCGCACGCCTGGAGGCTTGGGAGCGAAAGGCCGAAAGCGGCCACTATTTGCGCCCAATCCTTCATATTTACCTGATCTGGGACCCGGCGATCCATCACCGAGTGACAGGCAAAGCCACCAGGCGCACTCCAAGCTGGAGTCTTTCGGCGAAGAGCGCCATCGAGCGCAGCCGCCGTGAGCACGAGGAACTGGTGGCGGAGTTTGAGAGCCTACTGGTCGGCATCGAGGCGACTATGCAAGCGGCAGAACTCGGGCCGCGCCGAATGACAGACAAGGAGTTGTTCCTTGAGGCTAAACGCGCACTGGATCCACTTGAGCGTGATACGCGACCTTACAGTCCAGGCGAGGACCACTTTGAATACCGCAGTGCCCGTCAGCAGTTAGCGAATATCAGCATCGTGGACGAAACGGAGTCATATCTGAATGTCAGTGGACTTCTGTATTCGCTTGTGAGCCTGAAAGAGCTTCCGGATGCGACGTTCCCAGGGATTCTGCGCGAACTGGTTGCGCTGGATTTCCCGATTGTGATCAGTGCACAACTGACGATTCCAGATCAGACCAAGGTGTTGAAGGGCTATAAGACGCGCCTAAGGAAGATGCAGGCCGCACAGCGGGACACGCACGGCGGATTCCGCGTCAATGTCGAAGCGCAAGTCGCGGAGTCCCAGCTTTTCAAAGTACAGCAGGAGATCATTGCGAGTTCGATCAAAACCGCCAAGTTGAGTCTTGTCATTGCTACGCGGACATCGAAGCCTGCCGTCACGCGGAGCGACTTCGAGGAAGCCGAACGGCTCATCAGCAATCGTCGCCAGCAGCTCCTCTATTCGGTTGCCAGGATGAACGGCGCCAAAGCCATTACGGAAACATTGGCAAAGAGGCGGCTGTTCTTCAGCGCACTGCCGGGAATGGGCGACATCGACAAACGCGAGCAGGACATGCTCACGACAAATGCGGCCGATCTGCTCCCGGTTGAGACTCCATGGATGGGGACACCGCGGTCGCCATTATTTCTACTCGAAACTCCGTATCGGCAGCTGATTCCATTCTCCCCGTTCGATCCTTCGCTCAGTGACGCGAACGTTCTCATTATGGCGAAGAGTGGCGGCGGTAAGACATTCATGGTGCAGCAACTCCTGTCGATGGCGTCACGCGCTAATCCTCTGGTTTCAATTATCGAACGCGGCGATTCCTACCGGCCGCTGGTCGAATTGATGGGCGGTCGGATGATTACCATGTCGCTCGACGCCGACCAGACGATCAACCCGTGGGATCTGCCTCAGGGTGAGCGGCAGCCGAGCAAGGACCAAGTTGCTTTTCTCAAGAATCTAACCCGCCACATGCTGGGTGAGAACCCCGCAGAAGACACCGAACTGCTGGACAACCTGATCACGGAGGCAATCCTGCGCACGTACAAGCGTGCGGGCATCCGGCCGTCCAATCCAATTCCGACGTTCACAGATTTGCGCGATGAACTTGCACAGTGGCGTGATGAAGAGAAAAACCAGCGGGTGATGGATGAAGCGCATCTTGCGGCAATCAAGCTGCGCAGCTGGACGGGTGAAAAAGGCATCTATTCGCGGCTGTTTGATCACCCAACCACAATTTCGCTCGACAACCCCTGGCTGTTTTTCAACGTGGAGCAGCTCGCGGATGACCCGCGCCTTGAAACGGCGATGAGCCTGCTAATCGCGCATGCCACAGCCCAGAGAGCTTCAGGCAAAACCGGACAGCCGAGCATCACGGTGCTCGATGAATGCTGGTTCTTGCTCGATTCGCCTGTATTGGCTCCCGAAGTCGTCCAATTGTTTCGAACAGCCCGTAAGCGCAACGCCAGCGTGTGGGGAATCAGCCAGACAGCCGAGGACTTCGTTGGTTCTGAATCGAAGCCGCGTGTTCACGGCGCCGGGATTGTCAAGAATTCGAGCACCAAGATCGTAGGGCAGCAACCTGGCGACATGACTGCCTTAAGAGAGCACCTGCACCTGAATGAGACGTCGCTTCACCAAATCAAACATTTCAGCGCACCGCGGAAAGGTCGCAGCGCAGATGCCTTGATCGTGATTGGCGAGAAAGCTGAAACCACGCACACCATCCGCATGGTTCCGACGCCGCTCGATTACTGGATTACGACCACCTACGCGCGGGAACGGATGTACAGGGCTTGGTGGATTTCACAACACAAAAATATCTCGCTCATCGAGGTTTATCGCCAGCTTGCGAGGAAATTCCCGTTCGGCCTTGCCGATGTTGAGCCGCTGCCGGAGGAGCAATCGATGGAAGTGGCGAAAGGAGTACAGAAGTGACAAAGCGATCTTCAACGAAACGGACTCTGGCGTTGTGCCTGATTTCTCTAATGGTGTTGTTGCCCATGGCCGCAAACGCCGGCGTCGCTGACATCATTACGCTGCTGAATACGATCAGCAGCACGTTACAAAACAGCATTGGCCAGGTGCTGAGTGGCATTCAAACGATCAACACCAACGTGAGGAACTTTGAGCAGCAGGTTGTGTGGCCGGTGACGCTGATCAACCAGACGAAGGCCGAGGTTGCGCAGGTACGCTCTCAGTTCACCAGCCTTGCGGGACAAATCCAGAGTATTCCCACGAACAGCGCGAGCCTGGTGAACCCGAAACAATTGGAAACCCTGCTGCGGAGCCAACAATCTGGCAATCTCGGCCAAATCGGCGGGTCCTATACACAGGTCTATCAGGCGATGCCACAGGCGAACCAAGCCACGGCGACACAGAGAAACCTGATGGATGTCGATGACGCCCTCGCGCTTGGGGCGCTTAAGACTACAACTATTTCCGACCAGGCCAGCCAGCGAATGTTGAATGTGGCCGATGGGCTTGAGCAACAGGTTGCGTTATCCGCGCCTGGAAGTGCGTCTATTTTGACCGCTCAAGCCCAGGCCGCCAATCTCCAAAGTCAGGCGATGTTGCAACGAATGTTGGCCGCGGAGTTGCGCCAGGAAGCGGCAAGGCTGGCGCATGCCAACGCTCTGCGGAAACAGAGCGCGGATGCGAACCGGACGCTGCGGAACAACTTACAGCAGATTTTGAGCAGGTAGAGGTGAGGTTATGAAGATGCAAACAATTAAGGAATTTACGAAGCGCTTTTGGCCGGCTATGAAGTGGAAGGTGATCTTCATTGCGGGGCTGTTATTTGTTCTCATAGTTGCGCCCTTTAATGCGCGAGGCCAGTTTGGGCTCGATCCCTGCTGCGCCATCATCTCTGCCGGGTTGAACACGATTTCCGGGCTTTTGAAGAATGTTGTGGCCAAGCCCCTATCTCAAATTCAACAAATCCAGCAACAGGCGGCAAATTTCGAGCAGCAGGTTATTTATCCCACAACGGCAATCAACAATGCTCGCGGGCTAGCTTCGCAATTGCAGGGCCAGCTGCGGCAGATCAATCAACTGTACCGGCTGCCCATTAACAGTGCCACGCTGCCAGCGCCGCAACAGTTTGAGCAAGCTCTGCTGTCGCACAACCCGCAGGCCCTTGGACAGGTCAGCCAAAATTACGCTGCTGTATATGGGACCGTGATGGCTCCGGCGGATGCTCCCCAACCCGTTCGCGATCTTGTGGACATGAGTGATGCCGAAGCTCAAGCCGCGCTCAAGAAGGCGGTGGAACTGGATGCATTGGCAGATGTTGAGCTGGCTGCGGCAGACCAGATCAATCTGCAAATCCAGAATGCGGCTCCGGGCAGCGCCCCGATTCTGGAAGCGCAAGCATCCGCCTGGTTGGTGCGGGCAAATGCCTACACCCAATCGGCTATGGCAGAGCTGATACGAGTGCGTTCGATTGACCTTCCCAACTCTGGCGCCCAGCTGAAATTCGGCGCCACAGATGTTAACAATCTGCGGAATAGCACCGGCCAAGCCCTGCAGCGGGGGTCGCAGTAGTGATGTTTTATTTCCAGCAATTGCTCAATCAGGGCTTAAACGGAATCGACAAGACCGCGATGATAACGACCGTCGTCGGAATTGGTTACACCATCCTGGTCGTCGGGTTCCTCATTGGTCTTTATCAGGCCGCTCTGCGCGGCGGTGATGTTCAGTCCCTTGCTATAACCGGAATCAAATACCTCGTGATTGCCATCATCCTGGCGAATTGGAGCACAGTGTTTCGCGATGTCAATGGCTCCTTCAATCAAGTGGCACAGTTCATTGACAACAGCTCCGGAGCCGGCGATATGTTCCTGAGCTGGTTCGACCAGTTGAAACAACAATTCAGCAGCAATGGTGTCGAGGCAATCCTGCCTGCCATCAATGCGACGTTTGCCTCAATTACAACGGCCCTGATGCTGCTTGCGGCGTATCTGATCTACGCGATGATGGTCGTCATTTTTGCTTTCTTTTACGTGCTTTATGGATGCGTCCTTTATGTGCTGGGGCCTTTAGTTCTCGCCCTTCTGCCAATGGCAGGAGTCGGGCAACTGGCGAAGAGTTATGCGACGAACCTGATGATTTGGAATGCCTGGGGCATTCTCTACGCGACGTTCGGCTCACTGATCACCGCAATTCAGTTCAATCGTGTTGATGAGGTGATGAACCAGGGCTTCCTGCAGGGCTTCTTCCGCGGCTCATCGGATGCCACTGTTCTGGGCATGGTCAGCATTTTCTATGCGCTGGCTCTAGGACTGATTCCACTCATCGCGAAGAAATTGATTTCCGGAGACGTAGGATCTACGGCTTCTACATTTGTGCGCGCGGCCGCCACGGCTGCTGGAGCGGCAATTTCTGCTGTCAGCGGCTTTTCGGCTGGAGCCGGCGCAGCATCCGAGGCCGCACCGGCTATGGCGAGTGCCGGAGCGGGAGCATCCGCCACGGGAACCGGCGCAATGGCTTCCTCCTCCGCGCCACCTCCGCAACCGAGCCTGGCAGAGACAATTCGTACGGGCGTGATGAGCGCCATGGGTGAGTCCGCGCCTGCCCCCTCACCCGAGCAAAGTGGCACTGGAACCCAGCAAGCAGCAACTACGAGTGCCGGAACAGGCGGTGGAGGCGGTGCCTCACAGAAGAAATCCGCTTCTTCCATCCCATTTCGGCCAGTCGGTGTCACCCAAACAGTGGCTTTTCATGCGGGAAAGTTTGCCGGAAGTATTGTGTCCGGAAACGGCAACAAAAGTGATGGCTCCCAGGAGAACGCATGGACCGGAAAGGAAGGATAGCAATGCTGCCATGGTATCGAGGACCGATTTACGAGCCCAAGGACAGCCGCTTTCGTCCGTGGAATATCAGCACGTTGATTGCATTTTTCATCGGCCGCTTTTTCGGCCGTCTGTTTCGAAGCAGGAGAAAAGATCATGTGGCTAAAGAAAACAGATCCTAAAGAGAAGGAACAAGCGCCGGAAAAGCTTCGGTATAGCCGGTATTACGAACACGACGGCGCTTTGCGCGCGTATGCCAATCGCGCGATGGTATTGGCGTTCATTTGCGTGCCGACGACCTTGTTGGCCGTTGCACTGGCTGCGTATGTGCGGCTGCAACCACCTACCGTGATCCGAGTGGATTCGGCTGGCACCGCAATCGTCGTCGGTGACAAGCCGGGGGCTACAAGACCGGTGCTCGTCTCTCAGGGCGCGAACGCCGAACCCAACGACTTCGAAAAGACCGCTTATGTGCGGCTTTTCCTAGATCGGTATCTGAACTTTTCGCCGGAAGGCATCAACCGAAACTGGGCTGATGGCCTGAACATGATGACCGCGAATCTCCGGCGGGCCACTCTGACGACAATTGAAAAAAACAACGTGGTCGGCAAGATTCAGGATGAACAGATCACATCGGTCTTCCACCTCCGGTCGCTTGAACCGGCGAAAGATGACCCGCTCAGCTTCACGGCGTTTGGAGTGAAGGAGGTCCACCGCGTCCGCGACCATCAGGAAACAACCGACAAGCTGGTCGGCGAATTTCATATCCGCCTGATCACTGAACGGCGGTCAGAAGCCAACCCGAGTGGCTTGCTTATTGCGGAATACGGCGAGCGGTTAATTGAGGGAGAGCGCCGCAATGCGATCGTGCGCGACACATCGCTGAACAATTCGAATTGAGGGACACCATGGATCCAGCAAAAACAGCAAATGACAGCGCGGGAATTTCGGAAAAGAACGGCCGTCGCAGGCGCTGGGAGATGACCAGCGAGAACGTTCGGTTCTTTTTGCCGAAGTCTGGAAGTTCAAATGAAAAGCCGGAGCTAGGCCAGGAGATGGCGAGTGAAGGCGAGGCATTAGTGCAGGCATTCAAATCCGGCCAGGTGTTTTACACCCTGGTCGCATGGAAGGCGGTGCCGGAAATCAACGGAAACGAACCAAAGATTGTGAAACAGGCTTTGTCCCGAAGCTGAAAAGCGGAAGGACTCGAGTTGGCACGAGTTTTCAAAAGAGACCAACAGGCTCGTCGAGCTTACGGTCCTTTGAAGATCCTACACATTTTATGTAGGGAGATGTGCTGACCCGGCTCTAGTCGGTGCCTGGCCAGAAAAACCCAAAACCAGGGAGGCCAGGCAGACAGAGTGTACGGGGAAAGCAAAAAGCCCCTTAGTCAATGCCGGGTTTCCCGCAGCAAAAACTAAGGAGCTTTAATTGTCATGGAAGAGTATAGCAACAAAACGAACAAGTTTTCAATCGAGCAGGTTGTTACGCTTGACATCGACTCAACAGGAAGTGTGACCCAACGGCTCACGAACCTGGAGACGACGCTCGAGAACACCCTTCTCAACGCGCTGTATCCCGGAATCAAAGTCGCTGTTGTGAACGTACCCAACGAGCCTCTGGATGCCTACGAGGAATCGCAGGTCGAAAACGCAATGGCGAACCTCAAATTCAAAAACACTGCTTACAAATTGGTAGGGGCAAGTGGTTCGTCCAAGGATGGCAAGTTTTACTTCGTGGACAAGGACCATAGCCAGCCCATTGCAGAGCGTTTTCAGCACTGGCCACAGGCAGCCATCGTTTACTTCGGCATCCTGGTCTCCTCCTGCAAGGTGGTGATCGAGGAGCCGGATGTTTCGGTGCTGGTAGTGGAGGATCACGTTCTGGGAACGAATGATTGCCGCGGTTGGATTAGGCGGTCGCTCTTCTCAAAACTTCAACTGCCGGACAACTGCTTCTATCAGTTCCGGCTGGCGTTTGAAAAGACGCAAGCCAAAGGCTCCTTCAAGGTTATGGAGGATGAGGCGGCGCAGTTGCTCGACGCCGACATTGTTCTCCCGGAAAGCGCGGTGAAGCCGGGCGTGAAGGTGCCAGTCATGCTGTATTCGGTCTTCGGCAAGGGCCGCAGGTTCCGTGGGCCGGTGGTGCTGGGGATTCGCGAATTCTCGCGCAAGCTTGAGTTTGAATCCAGTTACACCCTCATTGAACATGCGCCCGATGATTCGATCCAGCTTGAGATCCTGCCGGAAGCACTGGGTCAGGTACGCAGGTTGAACGATTCGATCAGCGAAGGACGGTACACGGAACTGCTTGAACTCCTGGGATTGGATGACGCCGAGAAGACTCAGGACGAAGAGGTCAGGACTGTTGAAGCGGCGCTGTTGGCTGATACCAGCGGACACATCGTTCGCTACCCCTACATCAACAATCAACTCAACCGCCTGCTCGCCCGGTGGGCTTTCAAAGCAGCGACCGGAGGAGGATTCCGTCTGCCGGCCTATGCTCTTGCTGACGACGGTTATCTGGTCGTTCACGATGGACGGCTGTATGCGGGATCTGACTGGATCTCGAAACAGCAGGCCATTGTGGCGCTTCAGTCCAAACGTGGTTTATGCGTCCGTTATCCCATACGCATGTGTGAGGATTTGTTGCCGATGGAACACGTCGGCTCCTCAGAACTCATCATGCAGCTCAATCGCAGCTTGGATGAGCAGGGGTGCAGGACTTCCTACGACCTGGCTGGGCAGATTGCTACACAACAGTTGCTTTTGGAGGGAACGTACACTCTCCATTCGGAGGCAGCCAAGAAAAACGGCGGCGATTTTGATTTTGACTGGATCTGCATTCTGGAAGAGGACCGATTCCCACGCTTTGTGCGGAAACGGTTCTCACTAACCAACGAGTTTCATCAGCAGAAGATGAAGCTCCGCAAGGCCAAGTCTCCCTGGTGGAACCTCGAACATGTGGCGATCAAGGCGCGTGGAAATCAGATCGGCATGATTACCGATTTGAAGACCTCGTGTTTGGCTGCGGGGAGGAGCGATCTTGCCTATCAGCTCGTCACTGAATTGCAGAAGGCGCTCGACAGTCTCAAGCACGAAGTCGAGCCCGATGCCAAGATCATCGCCGACATACGCCAACAGATAAATCCGGCGCCGTGGCTCAAATACAAGAATGAGTCGCGAATTTCGGATTTACCCATTCACCTTGATGTGGATGAGAACGACCGCATCGGGAAACTCTATAACCACGTTCGCAAAGAGATTGAAGATTTGCTCACGGCGAAGCTGCCCATAGAGGAATTCAAAGGACTCGTTTCGGGAGAGTCTGTCACCCGGGTGATGTTCGATGAGTGCCGCTATGTGAACAGTGTCTACGCCGCGGTTGTAGGTCGCATCTCTGAACGGCAGGACAAACTTAAAGCTGATCTCGACAAGGCGCAAGCCGAATGGGAGGCTGTGCGCAAAGGAACTGATAAAGAACTGCGGAAACAGAAGCTGCAGGCACGCCGCAAAGCTTATTCCGCTCACTACCACGGTGAGGAACGGGCCAAGCAGGAGATGAAAGCAATCATCTCCTACGTGCGTGTCTGGGCAGCGAGCAAGACGGAAAACCGGTCGGGATGGTGCCAGGCCTTGAACCGGGTCGTATGCAACGGCCAGGGCAGTGGCTCAATCCTGTTTCACGCTTTTCCGCAGGAACTCGTGGCAAAGCTGGCAGAACAGACGGGCGGCAAGACAGTCCGGGTTGTTATGCCGGAGGTGTCCGGGATGTCAATCCATCGGGATTCCGAAGGGCGCAGTTTCCTGGTCGAGAAAATTGAAGGCGGAGAAAAACAGACGTTTCTGTTTCAGTACAAAGACGGCCAGTTTTTCTTCGGATGAGTCACTAAATAAAGGTGGAGCCGGGAAACCGGCTCTGCCCGTTGAAGGCGAAAACATTATGAAGCGAGCACTGATATTGATCGTGATGATATATGCAGTTTCCGGTTCCGGAGATGAGGTGAAAGTTAATCAGCCGGCGCCAACCGAGGTGATCCATGTGGCTACGGCGCTAGATCACCTGACGGTGCTTGAGTTCGGCGAGCCGGTCACTATGGCGGCCGCAGGCAGCCCAGCGTTTCAGATCGAACGCCACGAGGACAAGGTTTTCATTAAGCCATTGAAGGCTGGCGCATCGACGGACCTGTTTGTCTGGACCGCTTCTCGCCGCTTCGCATACGAGCTTGAGGCCCCCGGGGAGGTAAAAAACATGAATTTCGCAGTTGACAGCCGCGGTCCAGCGCCCAAACCGGTGCCGGACAACAAAGATCAAATCAATGATATCGCCGACATGATGTTCACTCGCGCATTGCTGGGAGCGGAACGGGTGGACTCGACCGGCATAAAAGATGCCAAAGATCGCATTACTGTTCGAGTCGAGGACATATTTCAGTCCAGGAATACTACATACATTCATTACTCAATTCGCAACCATTCCGCGCATCCGTATCGGGTCACCACGCCGCAGGTCGCAGAGGCTATAGCCCCTGAAGCCTCAATCTCCATTCAGTCGCTGAGGCATATGCAGCTTGACAGCCAGATGCTCCATAAACTCGGCAAGCTGCGGGAACGGCCGCTCACCTTAGCAAAAGCTGAGGTACAGAAAGAAGATATACAGCCAGGGGAAGAAATCCGAGGAGTCATTGCCATCCGTGAAACGGTGACTGGTCCTTCACTCCTCCAACTGAAGTTCGGCCCGGAGGGCTCTCACACGGTACAGGCCACGATGGTGTTCTAGTATGTCGCTCGGGTATATCACGGAAGGCGAAATGCGAAAACTGCTCTGCGACGCCTACGCCCGCGATCCTGAAAAAAGTCTCGTGGCAAACATCAGCAGGAATGCAGGCGATCCGGCCATGCCACGGGATGCAAATAATCGCCCCCGTATTCACCCACTATGGCTGACATTAGGCCTGGTAGCCCTGGTTGTGATTGGCGTCTTCTTCTATTTCAGTTTTACCCAATGATCAGTCACAACAGCTACGAGTATGGCCGCCGCGAGTACCACCGCACGCACGAGGACAACGGTTCGCTTGTCCTTGTCGTTTTGGCCGTGGCCGTGCTTGGAGTCGGTTTTTATCTCTTGGTTTCCCGCTTTCATATCCGCACGCACGAAATCGTGGAATTGAGCTTTTATCTGATTGCCCTCATCGGAGCCGGAATCAGTGTCGTTTGGTATCTCAGGACTCGTAAGAAGCGCATTGAGAACGCCTGGCCGCACCCCGCTGTCTTCGTTCCGATGCTCAAAGATCACCGCTATGTTGAGCGGGCTTTTGACCAGCATGCCATCATTCCCGGCTACGACATCTATTCACGGCCGTGGTATTGGTCGGATGACTCGCGCCGGATGCAAACCGTAGTGGTTGGCCAGTCAGGGTCTGGAAAGACGACTTTGCTGCACAATATCGCCGCTCAGGACATTCGGCGGAAGGTGAACGGGCAGCACTTACCAGTAATCATCTTTGATGGCAAAGGTGACCAGGAATTCTTGAATGACCTGCTGCCGGAGATTGCCGCAGCCGGACGGCTGCATCAATTAAGGGTTCTTGATCCATTTCGGCCCGAAGTCTCCATTCGCTTCAATCCGCTCTACAACAAAGGTGGGTCAAGCCAGGAACTCGTCAATGCCTTTTTTGAGTCCTTTCTGCAGCGGCAGGATTTCTTTCGCGGACATCAGGCCGCGTATTTGAGCGACATTTGCCGCGTGCTCGATTACACGGGAAAGATCTACAACATCCCCGATATCTTGGTTATGGCCAGGGATGAACAGGTTCTGAAGGAGCAAATTAGCACGGCCTCGCGCGTGATAAGCAATCACCCGAATGTCTCGCAGCAGCGCCGCCAGAACTTCGAGATGTCGGCAAAGAACTTGCTCCAGTCGCTCGAAGACCGAGAGCGCCTACAGAAAATCCAAGGATTGTTAAACGAGCTTGGGACGTTTACTGAAGACGACCTCTCCGTTATCACGAATGCGTATGAGGATCTGTTGACGCTCGATGAAATTGTGGACCAGGGGCTGATCCTTTTTGTCTCATTAAATACAAATAAGAACGCCAGAGCTGTCACGGCTCTCGGCCGAATGCTGCTCCAGAACCTTCAGCTCATGGTGGGAAAACGTTATCTGAACGAGCAGGAGAGGCGCCGCGATGGGCGTCCGATGGTCAGCGTTATCTTGGACGAGTTTGCGCCATTCGCGTACCCGAACTTTGCCCAAATCCTGCAAACTGCCCGCGGCAGCAATATTGCCTTGCTGTTCTCCCTTCAATCAATTCCGCAACTCCGCACGGTCAGCCGCAGCTTCGGCGACGACGTTTCATCGGCCCCCAACACAATCATGCTTCTGCGCACGCGTGATGAGGAGACTGCACGTTATTTCTTGAATGCTTCTGCCAGAGTCACAGGCGAGCGACGCACTATGACGGTCGAAAAGAAAGGTGTTCTGGACGAACATTACGAGGAGATTGGATTCGGAAGCATCACAGAAATCGAAAAGACCAGGGCCGTGGATTTTCAAATCAAGAACCTGCCTGTCGGTCAGATGCAGGTCTTAACTACCGATAACCGTCTGGGCACGCTTCACATGCATGTGCATGTGCGTCGCCAGCACCGGTGGTTCCTTAGCAGTCTTGAGCCAGTGCTATATCCACGATTGCAGCAGGTCAACGCGCACACCAGAGGCGCCAATCTGAGATTCAGAAATCCTGAGCTGGCCCGCCGCATGAACCGGATATTCGGGAAAAGCAGGGTTGCTTTAGTATGAAGTTTCTCGCCGCTCTTTTGCTGATCATGGCGTCATGGCTGCCGGCAACAAGCCAGCGATCTTCTTATGATCCCGCGGCCAAGCAGCCCTCCAAGCAGGGCGATGGGTTCGTGGATTTCGCTCTCAAACAGGTAAATTCCCAGAATAAAGACTATGGCTGCCAGATCGATGATGCGCGCAAACTCCTTGTTGATCAGACCGTCAAGAGCATCACTTCATGGGCAGTATTGGTTTCTCTTTCGTTCCTCGTTCTGTCTTTTTTCTTGCTCCTTCACCAGCACCGAGAACGGAACCATCGTGAAATTATCGCAGCAGGTCTTTTGACCCAATATCACAACGCGTTGACAGAAGCTCGCAGCCAGGCAGAGGAGGCGATACGCCGTTATAATGCGCTCGTAAACAGGATCAACAGCACCACTGAAGCGCGGCAGCGGGCAGCATCACCGTCCCCCGAACACGCACAAGTCGACCCCACCGGAATGAGTCTGCCGCGACAAATTAAGCCGCAGTCGGCGCCGGTTTCTCAGGCCAAAGAGGGCAATAGGAGCAAGGGGAACAACACAGTCAGTCCCGAATCCAAGCCACAGAAGCGTGAAGCTGAACCGGACCTGATTGCGCAGATCAGCACGTTACAGCAACAATTGAATGCGTCTCACGAGCGAGAGAAAAACCTCCAGAAGGAACTGACGAAAGCACAACGCCGAGCGCCCACGATTCAACCAAAAGAGACAAATATTGCAGGCTGACAGGCAGCTAGTTTCGGAAAGGAGCCGGATCAAATGGCAGACGATACTCCGCAGAAAGAATTGCTCCAGGAAATGTCACGGCTATTCAAACGCTTCGAGAAAGGCGGTGATCTCGCGCCGATCGAGGACCGGGATGAGTGGGACAAGCTGGTCGAATCAAAGCCTCCCGAGGAGCGCGAACTTGTCAAAGAACTTGCCCGGTTTGCCGACTTGTGGAGGTACTTTCAGGAGCGCAACGAGAAGCTCGGGCCTGAAATTGTTAATGCGATCAGCGTGGTGCATCAACTCCCGGTACCGGAGCGCATCGCGCGTCTAAGAGAAATCAATCAGAAGCTCATGGAGAGGGTTGGCGATGCTGGTCCATGTGCTCAGTTTCGGCACTAATTGGTGGGCACGTTTTGGACGCGACGTGGACGATCCGCATCGCTTTACCCGTCACGCTGCCTATTACAACTCAACCGGAGTCCGTTGCGGCAACAAGGTGCGTCGTCACTGGATTACATCCGGCTTGATTCGGTTTAACGGCGCAAGTGACTTCAATCCCAACTTTCCTGACCGAGCCATTGGTTGCACTTACGTTTGCTCTGATCTGGGTCAGGCCTTCGGAGGAAACCGGCTGTTATTTGAACGGAAAGCGACCCAATCTGCCCCTCCCGATTGCTACTTAGTCGTGGTCTCAAGCGATATCCATGGACAAATTGATTTCACTTCCAGCGTATGGAAATCAATCTTCAGTCAGGTCATTGCCGCCAGCCATTTGCGTGAAAAACAGGAAACAATGCTGCTGATGAGACCGGGGGATTGGGTACAGACTAGCAGCGGGTTCTGGCAATTGATGCTCCCCAGCACGCCGCATGAAGCTGTTGCGCTTGGGCGGGTTGGGGAGCGAATTGTCGCCTAAGTTTCATTCCTATGCGGTACCCGAAAGGCACATTCGTCATCACCCCAGACAGAGACATTCCCCTTCTGCGTCAGGTCCGCAATTCCCGTTTTATAGGCCACAAGCAACTCTTCGAATTGTTGCACTGCGAGGCAGTCGCATCGTGCCGCAGCACGTTTAATTGGCGTGTTCAGCGACTCCTAAAGACACAGCACATCGAACGCGTTGAGTCGGTCTCCTGGCAAGGGTCGCCGGTCTATTCGATCACTCAAAACGGATTAGTTGAGCTCGAAAGCCAGGGTGAATTTGCCATCGCTTTGCATTCACGGACCCGCCGAATGCCCGATCGTGTCCAGGTATTTCACGCGCTGGAATTGAACGCCATTCGTCTGGCTTTAGCTCGAAACGGACTGTTGGTCAGCTGGCAATCTGAAGTCGAGATCAGCTCCACAAATATGGTTTCCGGCACACCATATCAGAAGGATTACGACGCGATTGTTAAGCTCTGGGTCGATGATGAACCGCGAGAGTTTGCCCTCGAATACGAGCGATGCCTGAAAAGTGCCAAACAGTATGAGGCGATTCGTGCTGCCCTGGAGGCCGAGCGCCAGATCGGCTGTGTTCTTTACCTGACCGCCGACCCTGCCCTCATGCTCGCACTTGTTCATCAATTGACGCCCGCATCCAAACATCTGGGTTTTGCAACAGCGAGATCGTTTAGGGAGCAGCTCCTAGCGGCATCGATCACAACCGAGGCGAACCGGGCCATGATTCCATTGGAGGAATTCCTTCAGTTCGCTAATCCTTTATGTATGCAGCGATGAACACCATTAGCTTTGGCCATTTTTGCGCCTGCTTTGAAGCTGTTATTGACCAGCCATTGACGCGATATTGCCCGTTAGAAACGCTCGCAAGCCCCTTTGCAACAGCATCTTGCGGCTGACTATCCCCCTGAGATACCAATTAATATGCCGCGGAAATAAGTAGTTTCAGGTCTGGTGAGCCTTGCGCTTGAGTCGGTCACGATCATCGAGATCTACTACACCAACTTCAAGGCCTTTCAATCCGGTTGGATTCTCAAGTCTCTCGATGTCCACCGGTGTGCGGTTGAAAAATACTGTCCACGCCGGGCCTTTTCCGTCGAATCTCTGCCTGCCATTTTTTTTCTTGCCCTTGTTCCATATGGAGAGCACCCATCGGCTTGGTCTTTCGGACAGAAATTGCCTTTTCGGGTTCATGAATTTGGAACTCATTCTGTCGTGTACAGGATTGAGAATGACTCTCACACTCTTGGGTATCACCGTCTTGATGTGGGACTGATCACGTATCTTAATTTCTGTGTCATCGCGGCTGTACCTAACGATGTTCGATTCTCCACAAAGCAGCACGCAACAGTCGCCGACGGTGCGTCTTGGAATCTGGCTCATCAGACAATTGGCTTTCTCAGTCATCCAGTCCTTGATCCTCCATCCCGCGGCTTTCGCCTCCCGCCTGTCTCTCTTACGCGGGTTGAGACTGCCGAAAACCTGTTTAAACGTGTACTCATTCCACACGCCACCCGTCCGATGGCACACCACAAAACGAGTGGACTTGGCTGGAAAACTTTCTTGCTTGGATATGGTCTCCTCAGTGACGTTGTCCTTCAAATCAAATTCTTCGTAGAGAACAGCCTTGATGTGCGTCAGGGCCATCTCGGTCAGTAGGTGTCGGACTGGAAATGGTCTGATCATGCTCCATAGCGAAAACATCACTGTGTCGCACTTCTGAGCATCGCTATCGAGAAAGGCCAGCACGCGCTTCAGCACGCCGCTGAAATCATTCTTACGTGGGAGTTTCTCCCAATAATTCCGAGAAACGAGGCCGATTCTGCGTGTCTTGAGATTTGGTCGTTTGCCCGTTGGCGCCGGCGGGCACGGAGAGTCCTTCTTGGCAGTACCCGCTGCAGCCTCCTTCGAACCAAAGTGTTTAGTGACTGTCACAGTGAGTGATCCCTTTCATTATTTGGCTGCCGAAGTCGAGGCCGTGGAGCCCCGAACCAGATTGCCACAAGACTCCGAGCTTGCGTTCAACTTTACAAGGCTTTTCAAAAGAAAGGAGATTTATGCAACTTAGCAGAGGAAACATTAGTCCGCATCGTCTGTTCAGCGTCCAGGACCTGGGACTCGGGAATCCAGAGCCCCATGTGGACCTTGTGATCAGAGAATTCCTCGCGATCGGTGACGCCGTAGCCGCACGCTGGATCCAGATGCCCAAGGGAATCCTATTGCTCCAAATGGCCCCCGAAAATCCAGCATCCGGAGCAATTTACCTGTATGACCGACTACGTCAGGAGTTCTACCTCCTGTCGTTCGAAGGACCGGAAGACGACCTGACTGTGGATGACTTCTCGCAACTTCTACCCGAATACAACCTGCTCCGGTATGCCGAACAACCCACGCTTTTGCACGTTCAATTCCAAACCGCCGGCTCTGCTTAGCCAGCCAACCTAAACCGAACCCAAAATTTGACCGAGTTTCCAAACCGGGGT
This sequence comes from Candidatus Angelobacter sp. Gp1-AA117, assembly GCA_003223515.1. Classification (GTDB taxonomy): domain Bacteria; phylum Acidobacteriota; class Terriglobia; order Terriglobales; family Acidobacteriaceae; genus Angelobacter. The sequence goes on along the minus strand of QHVI01000025.1, from coordinate 20,673 downwards.
ACGAAAGACCTTGGAAGGTGAAGTATGCAATCGCGACTCTTGACTTGCGATGAGACCGCGGCCCGATATTTTGAGCTGTTCGTTAATCGCGGCGCGTACACCGTCCAATCTTCGACCCCGGATTCGAGGAATGGCCGTTGCTATTACTACCGTCCGAAAGCCCGAATTTCTCTGTCACCGGAGACGGTCCGCAAACATTTGGACGGACAGATCACCATCGGCCTGTACGCCATCAATCCTGCAACGCAGCGTTGTAAATGGGTTGCAATCGACGCTGATTATCCTGACGCCTTGGAAGACTTGCTGAAGCTGCAATGGGAACTGCGACAGGATGGTGTCGAAGCGGCCTTGGAGAAGTCCAGGCGTGGTGGGCATCTCTGGATTTTTGCCGCCGAGCCACTGCTCGCTCGCGACTGTCGGCTGTACATCCACAGCTTGGCCCAGCGGCTGAAAGTACCCGTCAAAGGAACCCGACGAGATCAAAGCTCCCCAGTTCCCGCATTGGCTGACGGGATCGAGGTGTTTCCCAAACAAGACGAGGTGCCTGCCGATGAGTTTGGTAACGCCATTCGCGGGCCTCTTGGGGTCCACCGCGGCGTAGGCAAGCGGTTCTGGTTCTATGGCGCCGATTACAGTCTTGGCTCCCAAATGTCGTATCTCCTGCGGGTGAAACGCATCACGGAAGCTGAAATGTCTCGGTTTTTGTCCGGCATAGAACTCCCGAGAGAAATTCCAGCAAAGAGGCCTAGTCACAAGTCTTATGCCCCGAACGGCAACGGGATCCGCAGAGAGTTCTCGATCCTGGAGCACCTAAGCGGGAAGAAGCGGAGGATCGGGCGCAACTACTTCACACGCTGCCCATCGTGTGCGCGACAGGGACGCGATAAGAGTGGCGACAACCTGGCGATCTGCATCGCAGACCCTCGGAAATACAAATGCTGGGCGGGATGCCGGAAGGAAGAAATCCGTGCTGCATTGGGCTGTCCCATAAGAAACGTCGGAGGGTTGAGCGCATGACAGCGCCGAAGCAAAGCCCGATAACGAGGGATGACGTGATTGGTTTGCGAGGCCTGCGGCTGCCTGCACCTGGGCTGAAGGCACTGCGAAGGGCAGGAATCTACTGCCAGACGGCGATCTCAATTGAATTCCAGCAGGCATCGCAGCAATATTTCATCCGTGGCGTCGAATCCGGTGGAGCAGTTCCACGTATTGGCGCGTACTGTGGGTTCCTCGACAGCTCTTCGGGTTCGCCGACAACAACTCATCCGGTTAATGCGATTGGCGTGAATGGCCTGCACGCTGCACTGCTATCAGGAGCCTTGACTCGAATCCAAATGTTCCGCTCGGAGACTGCTTACGAGTTACTGATAACAGCTCATCGGTTGGTCCCGGTCGAAGGCAAGCAACGTCCCAGTCTTCACAACTCGATTCTGTTTCATGGCAGGCACGGCACGCTGGATATGGAATTGTGGGGGAAGGATGAGCATCTCCGCGGAATGGTCAGCCCCGTTTTTTACAACAAGAGCGGCGAACAGATTGCTGCCCCTGATCAATTTCACGATGCCATTCTTCGGGTCACGGCAGCCGTTTGCTGTTGCGGCTGCCGTCACACGCATCTGCTGAACTCTGTGGGACTGGTGGCCGGTTGGAGGTAAATGGATGTCGGTTAACCAGATCACGGATGCACCCAGCAACGCCATACGTCCTCAGCGTCGTCGTCTGCCGGATGAGCGGAGAGCCATTACGCATCATTTCTCAGTAGGTGGTCAGGAAGGCTACGTCACTGTCGGCCTTTATGAGGATGGTCAACCCGGAGAACTGTTCATCAAAATGTCCAAAGAGGGCTCAACCGTGTCAGGCCTCATGGATTCCTTCGCTACCGCGGTGTCCCTGGCCTTGCAGTACGGAGTTCCACTTCGAGTGCTCTGCGACAAGTTCAGCCACATGCGTTTTGAGCCTAGCGGCTGGTCGGCCAATACTCGCATTGGCTATGCGAAGTCGATCATGGATTATCTCTTCCGCTGGCTGGATCTTCGTTTTCTTCAGGGCGAATCAAAGAATCTTTTTGAAACGACCCTCATCGAGGCCGCGCCATTAGCGGCGACCGATCCAGTCAAGGCACTCACTGAAGTCGTGCAACTGGAAGACGCTCCTCCGTGCCTGAACTGTGGCTCGTTAATGGTTCGCAACGGTTCATGCTACCGCTGTATGACCTGCGGCAGTACCAGCGGATGTTCGTAAGTTCGGATCGAAGAATGGAGGCACTAATGCCTAAAAGCGTGAACAAAGTCATTCTGGTTGGTAACGTCGGGAAAGATCCCGAAGTCAAATATGCGCCGAGCGGTGCTGCCCTGGCCAAGTTCAGCCTGGCTACCAATGAACGATTCAAAGACAAATCGGGAGAATGGCAGGACCGAACGGAGTGGCACAATATCCTTGCCTGGGAACGCCTGGCCGAGATCATTGGGGAACACGTACACAAAGGTTCAAAACTCTATGTCGAGGGCCGGCTGCAAACCTCAAGCTGGGAAGATCGCCAGACCGGAGAAAAGAAGTACCGCACAGAAATCGTGGCCCGCGACCTTGTACTGCTGGGTGATGGCAATGGGCGAGGCAGCGATCATGCTGCGCAGCCTCGTGAAAGGGCCGGCGCGAGCGAACACACGCACGACGAGGCGTATGCACAATCGCAAATCACGGACGAAGATATCCCGTTTTGAGCGCGTCTCCCAAACATAACAATCCACGCCACTTAGAGGGAATGAGGGTGGGATCAGGAGGCTTATAATTGAATCACCACGATATCGCGATGCCGATCAGACAAAAGCTCGATGGCAAAGAGCGGAAGCTGCGCGCTGAGGCGGTGCAGTATGGCTTTGCCAGTGTGCGAATGGAAGGACTGGAACCCGGTCCTGAAGCTGAAGCCATAGCCAATCGTTTCATCAAGGGTGAGCTGACCCATGAGGAATACCACGCTGAAATGAGAAGGCTCGCTCTCGACATCGCGCGCAATGGCCACTGATCCTTACGTCTATCCTGGCACTAATACCCTCAGGAATTTGGCCGGAATCGAAGATCATGATCGCCTCCAGCAGTTTGAGGCCGTTTCAACTGCCGATCGGATCTCAGAGTTGCGCGTTAGCCCAGTTGCTGGGATCTTTGATACAGCTCATCTGCAGAGGATTCATCATCACATCTTCCAGGATGTGTATCCCTGGGCCGGGAAGTTTCGGACCATCGATATACGCAAAGAGGCCGAATTTTGGTTTTGCCGGCACGAATTCATCCCAAAAGCCCTCGCCGATCTGTTCGACAAACTCAGTAGTGAAAACAAGCTAAAGAACTCGGAGCCACAGGAATTTGGTGCTCGGGCCGGATACTATCTAACCGAGCTTAATGCCATCCACCCATTTCGCGAGGGAAACGGACGAGCGCAACGCGAGTTGATCCGTGAGTTCGGGTTGAATGCGGGACTCAGTATTGATTGGACGCTTGTCACCAGAGATGAAATGTACTCCGCCTCAATCGCCGGATTCAGGGCAATTCCCAGCCGATGTCGGATCTGATCACCAGGATTAGCACGCGATTGCCAGATTGATCGGACCCAGATCTTCAAAGGCTCATGGCTCAGAATTCGCCACAGGAACTATGCGGCAAATCACCTATCACAAGGGCAAACCCTACTTCTCAACCCTCACCAAACGCTATTACCCGACCTATGAAGCGGCGTTCCAGGACAGCCTGCGCGAGGGCGGCGGAGCAGAAACCGATTTCAATCTCTACTTCGTACACCCTGACGGCCGCGTAGAGATCGTCTTCTAGTGTTTGTCACTCTCATTCCATTTCATTTCGTACATGAGGAGAACATTTCATGAATGCTCCTAACGGGCATGCGCCTGCACAGACTCAGCACATCAATGGGGTGCCTCGTATTGCTCCTGTCTTTGCTCTTTTATCTGGCCAGCAACTCGGCACTGAAGTGGTCCAGGAGATCGTTCGAGAGTTGGAGGTGCCGTTTGATCCATCAGTGATTGAATGGCGAGTTACGAATACAGCCCAGAACAAGAGCCGTGGTCAGGTGATCCCTTACGCCGATCAGCGTGCCTACACCGATCGTCTGAATGCTCTGTTCACTCCGGCAGGCTGGACCAGAAAATACGCCGTCCATACCAGCGCGAATTTCGAGCGCAGCAAGGACAAGAAAGTTGTAGCAAAAATTCTGGTCACGTGTGAGTTGACCATTGCCGGCCTGGGATCGCATTCCGCAACGGGCGAAGAATGGGCTGACGACGAGAACGCCGGCACCAGCGCAGAAGCGCAAGCATTTAAGCGCGCCTGCTCCTGTTTTGGCCTGGGCAGATATTTGTATTATTTTGCGGGAATCTGGGTGGACCTCGATCAGGGTAAGTATCCGAAGACTGCTCCTGCCCTTCCTGCTTGGGCCACCCCAGCAGGCTGGCGGCAAGGCTTACGTCCTCCCCAAAAATCTGGCAGCGCCGAAGTTGTACCAACTCGCCATGTTGGCAACGGATGTGATCGTCGTCCCACACCGACGAGATCAGCAGAGGACATGGAAGTCCTTCGCAAAATCGAAGCGCTGGCCGAGCCATTGGGGAAGAAGATGTTTCGAGGCTTCTTGAAGGCACTCGCCCGCGTCTGGGATCCTAAGCAAATCAACGACCCAGCACTGCTACGTAAGGTCTTGGCACATCTCGAAGCCGCACAAAGGGGCCTCGCGCGATTGGATGCCGCGCTGGATAAAATTGGCCCGGAGCCGCTCGGCCCGATACTCGATTCGTTGAACATCCGCTCAGTGGATCAAGTGGATAACCTGGAAAGCCTTCGCAAGATCGTACTTGCCATGGAAGAGAAGAGTGGTCCTGGCGTATGCAGAGGATGATTCCCTAAGCGCAGCGTGCGCATCCCGCAAAATGGAGAAAGTTGGCCCTAATGAATCCAGTTCTTTTGATCGAATTCTTTGATACCGATGCCAGTAGCTACAATCATCGTCTCAATCTTCCACTCAAAAGCCGTAATTCCTTTCGACTCTCCGACAGCAATATTCTCGAAATTGATCATTCTGACGGGACGACTCGGTTTGTGCCGCTCGCGAACGTGAAGCAATACTACGAAGCACTACCTGACCCGACACAAATGTAAACTGAGCATGATCCCTGTTACAGCTGGCTCCGGCCAGCTTTTTTTGCTTTAGCCCATCGCGCTTTTGCCGCTTCAGAAATTCTCTTGCGGGCCGCAGTGGACAGCCTGCGTTTCCGCTTCCTTCCGTTACTCGCGCGAAGCATCGCGCCGCTACGGCGTCCACGTCTGCCGTTTGATGAGCTGCCTTCCAGGGCGTGGATGGCGCGATTGATTCTATCGAGTTGGTCGCGCAGATCGTTCACGATGGCATTGATATCCATGGGCGGGATTTTACATCAGCGGCTGCCCTTGGCCGAAACGACCATTCAAATTTTCTCTGCCAGGAGTTCGAGGTCCCAGCACGTTGGCAACGAACTCAACATCCTCAGCTGTCAGCTATTTTCACTCAGCCGATAGTCGAACATACCCTCCCAAGCAGCACAGCAGTCCTCCGTAAAACGATTCAGCTTTGTTTCACGCGGCAGGACACGTGTGCGCGAAAGATCGAAATGAAGAAAAGGAAAGACCCTCCTGGTTATCCAGGTGATGAAGCAATCCTGAAAGCCTTCGGAGACGCCTTACGCGACGTTCGCATCGAGAAAGGCTTGTCTCTTGAACAGGCTGATGCAGTTTTTCAAGAAGCCCTGAAAAAGGATCTTTATCCGCGGCTGCCCCGCGCATTGGGAATTGTCGTGCGGGAACTGCGTGAAAAGCAGAACATGTCACGGCAACAGCTATGCGCTGCTTCTGGACTTTCTGTGCGCTTCCTGAGCAGCCTTGAACGTGGACAGGCCTCCAACGCAACACTGACGCAAATCGTTCGAATTTCATTCGGACTGAATTACCCAATCACTGATCTCGTTACTGAAGTTGAGGCTGTGGAGAAGAGATTAAGGTCAGAGTAACTCAACACTACACGCAAACCCGCCCTTTCACAGATTCATCCCGCCAATTTTAATCATGAACGACAACGATCCAATCATTTCCCGTTACACCCGCGCTCAAGCCATTGAAGACGGTGTCCTCGTCGACGTTAGCCAACAAGCCAAGGAGACTGGACTACTGTTGCCGACGGTCATTACTGACCATTTGCACAACGCCTTGGAAGACATTCCCAAGGAGAGTCACGGCCAGGACTATCGCGGGCGCCTTCACGATGTTCTCTGGATGGCATATCTCAAGCTGCGGGCACTCAAAAGTAAAGGCCTCAAAGAGAGTGATTTCCCTGTAGAGTTCGAGGTCATTATCGACCGGCATAGGCATTCCCTCTGGATCGATGCGGACGGTGATGGCTTCACAATCATGTATCCAGAGGATTACTGAGATGTCAGTCACAACTTCGTCTGCCATCGCCGTCTCCGAGATTCGGGTAGTGATCGAAGCCGAGTGCAGCCGCTGTGGTCCGCTTTCTGCCCACGAAAGCGCCAGCTTGGGGAATATAGACGCGGCCCTTGCCCACACCGCGCAGACTGGCCACGTCGTAATTCTCAATGGAACAGTAGATCGTTGTGACGAAGAGTAGTGCTGCAAATTGGTCTCTCGACTCGTTTATCAGAGCAGCTAACCACAATAAATCAGTTATTGAGTACCGCAACTGCACGGAATGGTGGTCATCGTGCTGGACGGAGGAAGTCATAGCTCGCAATCCGCCGCTGCGTGTGGAGTTTGAGCACGCCATTGTTTTCGGCTCTTTGGCAGAAGCGCGGTCAATTCGCGACGGCAAGAGCAACTGGGGACGCCTGCTGAGGATTGAGCCTCTTAGATGTGACGACTTCCTGCACCCGACCCGAATTACCTATCAACTCAAGGCCTCCAGCAGAATGCGGCAGCGCTGGGAATTTCGCGATTCATTCAAGCGCATCCTCGGCAGAGACCGCCGCCTTGTGGGCGAGGCAATGAAGCTTACGAAGGCGAGCTTTCTGGAAGCAATAAGTGAATCAGACTGCCGGGCAATCCGGCAAAAACTTAATTTGCAGCCCGATGAATTTTGGCGTGCAGTGCGGAATGGAGAGCGGTACGGAGAGGGCGGAATCCATCGGTTTGTAAAAGAGTTGAGGGAACGCACCGAAGGTTACGAGTTCACTTTTGCCCGGGAGGAAGAGACGTGTCGCTGAGGATCAGATTCCGGTTTGATGGTCGATGCATCGTGCATCCCCGCTATAACCCCGCGAAAGATGGCCGACCGCAGGACAAGAATTGCGCAGGATGCGAGTCTCTCTACGTCATCTTTCTCTACACCGGGATCGCCCAGAGGAAAGCGGACTCAGGTGATGGTCTGTTCGTGCTTCGTCCCACGCCTCAGGTTGATGCATAAACGAATACCGGAGACGAGGAGCCTATCGAAACCCTGGAAGAGACTTCGTCTCTCGCTGAGATACAGGGCTCGACTCTTCAACCCGAGTAGTTGGAAGTCCTTCTAGCAGACTGCCCACAAATTGCCATCAGGCAGGTCCAGACCGCGCCAAATCCCACCTTTCAGTAATTCTTGATTAACGTTTGTCCAACTATTTGCGTTCTCAGAATCCGGCGTGCATTGCGCCGGGAACTCACCCCTCTCAACAGAACTCTGACCCCACCTCTTGGATCAGCACACCTCTTTCTATGTCACCTCAGCTTTATGCAGTACAGCACATCAAAAGAATGCGGGGAGGATCGCAATCGCACCTTCTCCGGGCCTCCGATGGAGGCTTCTACGTAACCAAACTTTTAGGCAACCCACAGCACAACCGAGTGCTCGCCAATGAGATGTTCGCGTCACGGTTGGGCCAATGGCTTGGATTGCCAATACCAGATGTGGCGGCGATCGAAGTTTCCGGTTGGCTGATCGAGCACACTCCAGAATTCTGTTTTGAGAGCGCAGGCCACTCGATGAAGTGCAGCCCTGGCTGGCACCTGGGCTCCCGCTATCCCGTGGACCCGTTAGACGATATGGTCTTCGACTACTTGCCGGAAAGCATGTTCCCCAGAGTGAAAAACACACCAGATTTCGCCCGTATGCTGGTGCTCGACAAATGGGCCGGGAACGCCGATGGCCGGCAGGCAATCTTCAGTAAGACGAGCAAGCAACGGAAGTACACGGCTCATTTCATCGATCAGGGATATTGCTTCAATGCCGGGGAGTGGACGTTCACGGACTTGGCTCTGCACGGAGTCTATTTCCGTAATTATGTCTATGCTCATGTCGCCGGCTGGGATGCGTTTGAGCCAGCTCTCACCAAAGCCGAAGAGTCAGAGCCACTTGACCTCTGGCGCTGTGCAGACGCGATCCTGCCGGAGTGGTATGACCATGATTTCGACGCTCTACAGCATCTCGTCGAGACGCTGTATAAGAGAAGACTGAAAATCCGCGACCTGATCACCGCATTTCGGGACTCAACTCGCCAGCCATTTCCCAACTGGAAGGACTCCACGACCCAAGTCTTCATGCCGAGTGCAGCGGCCCAGGAGCAGTTCGCGTAGCCTCCGATCCCCTCACACCAACCCAAGACTCAGGTGGACCTTGAAACGTGACGATCTTTACATTGCTCTAAACGCTACAACGCATGCCATCCGGTTTGCACAATCGGCTGTCAGACCTTTCGCGACCGACGTGGATGAACTCGAAATCGGATCAAGAATTGCAGTCTCGGTCGCCTTCATCAAAAACCGCCTTTCAGACGCACAAGAATCACTCTCCGCTGCGGAAACAGAGATTGCCCGCCTCCTACACGAGGGCTTGATCGAGTAGTGAATCTGAACTGCTGCCGGCGCTAAACAAAGGACAGCTGTTATGAGAAACCAAGGAAAGATCAAACTCGGCTTTTTTCCGCTACCCATTGTTGAAGCGGCGCGGCTGAAGAATTTTCTTGTGTTTAGGGATCAATTCTCAGCAGTTGATCCGTGCATCGGAGACGGAGTTGCCTTTGCCAAGCTGCTCGAAGGGGTGTCGGCTCACCAATATGGCATCGAGATTGATGCCCACCGTGCAGAGCAGGCCAAAGGTTTGGGGATTCAAACACTCCAGGCAAACGCCATTGACGTGCGCTGTCCCACAGAAGGGATTTCACTGCTATACCTGAACCCGCCTTACGACTTTGAAGCTGGCGCCAATGGGAACCAGCGATTGGAGCGAGTTTTTCTGGAACACACCTACCGATGGCTAAAGCCGGCGGGAGTACTGGTCTTTGTGATTCCGCAAGCGCAGTTACAGCCCTGCGCCCGCTTATTGGCCGAACACTTTACCAATCTCCGCGTCTATCGTCTTTCAGACCCTGCCTGCGTCCAATACAAACAGATCGCGGTGCTGGCGGCGCGGCGCAAACGCAATGAGCGTACAAGCGACTCCGCGTTGCTCGATTCAGCACGTTATCTCGAAGGCTTATCTTCCAAACCCGATCTCGCTGTTCTGCCTAATGAGCCCGACAGCCGATACGAGGTGCCTGGCTCCCAGGCAATCATTCTGACCAACACCGGTCTTCCCCTTGATGAAATCGAAAACCTTCTGCCTGCATCTGCTGCCTACCGCCAGACGAGCCGTGTACTGCTGCGCGAACAAGCCAGCGTGCGTGGCAGGCCACTCACGCCGCTTCATGGCGGCCATGTTGGTTTGCTGTGTACTGCCGGAATGCTCAATGGTGTCTTTGGAGATGGAGAAGACCGCCACATAGCTCATTGGCGCTCCGTCAAGTTCACCGACCGCTGGGAAGAAGAGGAACCCGACGGCACCATTCTCATTCATGACCGTGAGCGCTTCTCGCACGAGCTGACGCTTATCTTTTCCTCTGGCAAAACTCAGGTCCTTACTCACGAAAAGCAGAACCCCTCATGAAGAATGCTCACCTTCGTTTTGGCTGGCTTACCTACATGAAGATGACGGAAAAGGCCACCACGCATTTCAAGGTGCGTTTGGACCGCTTCATTGGAGAAGTCCTGCCCGATCCGCCCCGGCAGGCCAAAGCGCATTTCCTGTCCGTGTTCGGCACGGACACCCAGATCGCTGCAATTAGTGCAGCGGTCTCACTTGGCGACAAATTTATGATCGAAGGCCCCAACCTTGCTTCAATTCGGGTTGGTTTTGACAAGAAAGCTGAATGCTACAAGGGCGCGCTTCAACTTGCAGACAGGAAGAAGCCGGTCCGGCACTTAATTGCGATTTCTGAAGAATTGGCTACCAACTCCAGCGCCACCGCAGGGCGGACACTGCTTGCCGGCAACAGCCCATCCTTTGTATGGACATCGCTGGCGCAATTGCATGGTCTTCCGGGCATTCCTGATTGGGGCGAGTGGTTTGTGGACCAACTGGAGAATCATCAAGCGATCATTCCACTGTTAGGCCTGGGCTGTAGTCCCGTATTGATCAAGGGCAACAAACAGCAATTCCTGTCCTGGCTGGCGCGAGGAGTGAAGAGCGGCCTGCTGAGTTTTCCTGAGCAAACAGGACCGACACACTGGCCGCGGTTGCATTTAGACCAAATCGTGATTCAATCCACATCCTAATCTTCCGCACAGAGCAGGTCGTCACTGCTTTGAATTCTCCTTTAATTGCCAAATCCCAAAAGATCCTATGGATGAACTTTCAACCATATACGACTACATGCGTTCTTACGCTTCTCTGCTCGGGGAACGCATACTTCAGGAATACCCCGCGTTACAACAGTTCGATGACCCGATCTGCCCGCGTCTGGAACAGTTGCTCCGCAGACCGAAGCCCGCCCAGAACGTGGCCATCATGGGTGTGGTCAAGCGATGGCAGCGCGCCAGGACGGCAATGTTTGTGGCCGAATGCGGCACCGGGAAAACCCTGATGTCGCTGGCTGCCATTCATGTGCACAGCGCAGGAAAGCCCTACACAGCTTTAGCGATGGCACCTCCTCACTTGGTGGAAAAGTGGGCTCGTGAAGCGTTCCTGACCATTCCTGGAATAAGAGTGTTCCTCATCGATGATCTTCGCAACGGAGGTGATGAAAAGAGTCCGCACGGAATCAATGAAGTTCGTCTCAAAAGCGGTCGGATTATCCGCGAGGGACTCCAGACCACTCTGAGCGACATGCGGTTAAAGAAGCAGTACGGAAGCTCTCGCAAACGATGGGCGTCAATCTGTTCGCGACCGGCGCTGTTCATCGTAGGACGTGAACGCGCCAAGCTCGGCTATTTCTGGCGTCATGCGTACAGTATCCCCCTCTCAGGCCCAAGCCTCGGTTGCGTGGTCAATTCCGATACCGGCAGACCCGTAATTGTTGATGGCGGTCGCCTCACAGTTGCCGATTTTCGAAAAGTTAAGGTTGCTGAGATTATTGAGGCCCGGGAAGAAAAGCCCTGTAAGCAAGCTTACAGCCCGATGTGGCAGGCCGACCCAGAGAAGATTCACCGCATGGCGCCGATTGAATTCATCGGGCGATATATGCCAGGTTGGTTCGATTATGCGATCTGTGATGAAATCCACCAACTCGCCGGCGATACTGCCCAGGGTAATGCTTTGGGAACGCTTGCTTCCTGCACAGACAAAATCGTAGGGCTGACCGGAACACTGCTCGGCGGCTACGCCGACGATCTGTTCAACACGCTCTTCCGCCTGGAAGCCGCCAAGATGAAGCAGCGCGGCTATGAGTTCGGCACTGCTGGCCGGACCGCGTTTGCCCAGGATTACGGCGTCCTTGAAACCATCACGAAGATTGAGCCAGCGGAGAACGCGTGCTCGAAGGCAAAGACGACCACTATGGTCCGGCGCAAGCCAGGAGCCTCACCCCTTCTGTTCGGTGAATTCCTGATGGACCTTTGTGCCTTCGTCTTCCTGGAAGACATATCCGGCGAACTGCCGCCTTACGAGGAAACCTGCCTCAGCGTGCCGATGGAGCCGCTGATGCAAGCCGCGTACCAAGAGCTCGAAGACGCAATTAGGACCGCATTGAAGGAGCACCGGGGCAATCGCTCTGTCCTGAGCATCATGCTCCACACCCTGCTGCTCTATCCCGATCATCCTTATGGGCTGGGCTCTCTTTATGGGACTGAGTTCGATCCCCAGCTTCAGCGCAAGATCAAGTTCCTGATCGCCCACACGCGGGATCTTCCTCAGGACCGGCTGTACGCAAAAGAGCGGCGGCTGGTCGAAGAGGTCAAGCGGGAGTTGGCGGAAGGGCGCCGCTGCCAGGTCTTTGCTGTTTACACGCAAAAGCACGATGTCACAGCCAGGCTGAAACGAATTCTTGAGGCCGAAGGCATACGCACCGCTGTTCTGAAAGCGAATGTCGATACATCAAAACGTGAGGCTTGGTACACCAAGCAGGTAAAAGACGGAGTCCAAGTCGTGATCGCCCATCCCAAGCTGGTCGAAACGGGCCTCGACCTGCTCGACTTTCCGACCATCATCTTCTATGAGTCGGGATATTCGCTGCACACGCTTCGGCAGGCGAGCCGCAGATCGTGGAGGATCGGGCAGTCGCGGAATGTGCGTGTGAAATTCCTGTGCTACGAAGGCACGATGCAGGGATCTTGTCTGCGTCTGATGGGCAAGAAGCTGCTGGTTGCCCTAACGATGGAAGGCAAGTTCGCTGGAGAAGGCTTGCAGAGCATTGACGAAGACGATGACATGCTCTCGGCGATGGCGCGCGAGTTGGTCGAGAAGAACGGAATTGGCGACAGCGCCGATGCCGTATGGCGTTCATTGAATGAAGAGCATCGAAAACTCTTTCCCGCAGTACAGCCTGGAGATTTAGAAAATGGCGAATCTTCTGTTGGGGCCGCCGCAGAAGAACAATCAGAAGCAACAGAGCTGATCGAAGCTGCAATCACCAGCGGCCCTGTGCTGGTGTTTGGGCAGAGTTCGGACGCGCTTCGCTCTTCGCGGCGCCGGCCGCGCAGCGCCAGCCCAGAGCAGCCCTCGTTGTTTAACTGGAATTAAGGCTGCCCTACATTCCTTGTCCCCACCCCGCCTTCGTTCTTAAGAAAGGAGAAAAACACCACATGAGTGGAACACTTGTAGCCGATGGACTGTCCAAAATTGGGCGGCCTGAGCTGGCGCAGATTCCAGTCCCTGAAGCAACCTCAACCCACAAACCGGTGCCTCATCATACGATCGTCGAGGCCCTGGTCGAAACCTTGAGCTTTCGTCACATCGGCGTCGTGCAGGAGGAATATGCTGTCTCCCCCGATGGCGCAAAGATGTTTGGCGTGCTCGATCTCGAAACCCAAATGGAGGGGTGCCGTTTCTCAATCGGCATTCGTAACTCCCACGACAAATCCATTCGTCTGGGACTCACGGCTGGCCTGCGCGTCTTCGTCTGCTCCAACATGGCATTCAGCGGCGATTTCACGCCGGTACTTGCCAAGCACACCAAGAGCTTCAACCTCATTGATACGCTCTCGGTTGGAGTGGACAGAATTCAGAGAAACTTCGAGCCGCTGCAGCGCCAGGTCGAATTGTGGAGGAAGACACAGATCACCGACGATACGGCGAAGCTGATCTTCTACTCAGCGTTTATTGACGGCAAACTGGAAGCGCCCAGAACTCTGCTGCCCGAAGTCCACCGGTTGTATTTCGAACCGCAGTACCCGGAATTCGCGGCCAGAACGATGTGGAGCCTCTCGAACGCTTTCACGAGTGCCTTCAAGAAGCTCGACCCGGTCCCGCAGTTCAAAGCGACCGCAAAGCTTGGCGCCTTTCTCGCACAACTACCCAACTGATTCGTGATCTCCGCTGCCGTAATCACGCGCGGAGATCACGCTTCATTTTCACCGCTAAAAGTTATCGCGGAGTCCACAATCCTGTCCCGAAAGGAGTCACCATGCTTAAAGAATTAGAGTCTCTGCTGGCAAAGCGGTCTCTCACTATCACCGTCGCAGCGCTAGCCGCAGGCCAAGTCAGAGTGAATGTCATTCCCCATTCCCGGCCTGAAGACACAAAGGTCAATGAGCAGATTAAGTACACGCACAAAGATGAGGTTGCTGCAATTCCAGATTCGGCGATCAAAGCTCTCACAACTCCCATCTCTCTGACCGGGACGGCAGAGGAAATTGATGCCAAGCTGGCGGATGTTCTGCTGCAATTCGCCGAATCGCATACGCAGCTTCAGGCAACGTTCGACCGCGCCAGCACAGAAATTTCTGATGCGGTCAAAGCGATTGACGAGCGCAACAAGAACAAGCCCAAGGTCAAAACCACGGCGTCTAAAGCGGAGCAGAAAGAAGATCCGAAGGCCAAGGCAAATGACAAGCCAAAGCAGGATGAAACCTTGCCGCTGTGGTGGACAAATCCCTCAGTACCACCGCCTGGGGCCGCCGCGGCACAGAACGCTGGTTCTCCAGCAGTTTCTGGCAACGAGCCACAGCCGAACAGTCAACCCACAACCACCATCGAGGAGGCAGCTCAACCATGCCGATAACGGTCACCAAGCTTGAAAGGGAGTTTGTTTTTGATGGGCATCCGCTCCCGGACCCCAATCCGAACATGTCGGTTGAACAGGTGCGGGAAATGTATATCCCCACTCATCCAGAGATCACTACGGCCACTGTGACAGGGCCTGAAACTGTTGACGGCAAGCTGCGTTATACGTTCAGCAGAGCTATTGGCTACAAAGGATGACATGATGCGCCGCAGTAACGTACAGCGCCTGCTCCGCGCTCTTGAGCGCATTGCGGCTATTTCACAGTCAGAAGATGCACGACTCCTCACCGAGGTGGAAAAATGCCCATCTTCAAAAGCCGCCTGCTCCATCCTCGCAAGCGCCCTCAACTGCAATGCCGGCCACGATCGCGAGGAACTGCTCAGGCCCGCTGCAAGCTGGATACATCCACTCGTCTGATTGCCCCGGCCCATACCCTATCGGTCCCAGTGTTGGAAGGCGTGAAAGACCGCTTCGAGTTTTCTCTCGGGTGTGAAGCGGCGGTCCCGTTGGCTCGTGCGCTCATACGGCGAGGGTTGTTATGCGAGAAGCATCTGGAGCACGCCACATCGCCGGTCGGGGCGGTCGAAGCGGCCCTGGCAGAAATTGTGACGGAGAACTTCCGCGGTGCCCAGGACGAATTCGATATTACCGCGTCTATCTCCGACCGTCTCGAGGATTATCGAAAGCCCGAGAACATCTTGTTCTTCAGTTGGTCCAATTCCCCGGATCCACAGTACATCCCTCTGCGGCCGGTTTTTGAGAGGCTGGAAAACAGTCCACACCGAGATCAGCTGATGGCAAGTCTCTACCGGTGGCTCTATGGCTCGGCATCGAAGGTGTTTGATGCGTTTGGCTTCGATGAGGCAAAGAACGTCTATACATGGCGGAAGGAGTGGTACGCGGAAGCTCGAGAAAACGGAGAGGACGTAGACGTCGAAGGTGACGTGGAAGCATCCGATCCGGCCAAGGTCATCAGCTACATCCGTGATTCGGAGCGGTTGGCGCTGAAAGATGCGCACGCAATCGACGCCATTCATTCAATCGCGGACGAGAAGCTCCGGTCTGCTTTCGCCAATGCCCGTCAAATGTACGCGGCCACGCGTCGAATCAAATTGCCGAGCATGTCCGAAGAGTGCCGGCGAATTCTGGATGACGCCGCATACTACATGGACTCCTACCCTGTGCCGGCTTTGGGCATAAGCCACTGGCGCGACGATCCCATCGTGGCATGGTTCGACGAGTTCTGCCAGGAGCAGTTCGAGAGCGGCTCAACATGCCGGGCTCCGATCATTCTGTGTTTTCGTCCCGAAGATACTGCTTTCTTTTTGCAAATTGTCGCTGCTCTTCCAGGACTGGTGCGGACGGTAGCCGGTCTGAGCGAGTGGACTCGGTTTTCTTTGGAGCTGGAAAATGCAAGTAACTACGGAAATCGGTAATCGGCATCAGTTTGTGTTGAAGAAGGCATTGCTCATCTATGAAGACCAAATTTCCAGGCGCGAGCAGTTTGTCACCGTTCATGATGTGCTGCGCGAAGGCGCTGAGCCGCACGCACCCCGGTTAGGACCGGGGACACTTCTTACAACAGCTTTCCTGAAGCATTTATGCCGCGGGCTGGAGCGCAAGATAAGAACAGTTATCCTGCCTGAAAATGTGCTGATTTGCGCATCGGATCTGATGGTTTGGTGGACTCCAGGACGACTACACAGGATGTATTTTTCTGATGGTGCGGAGGATCGGCGTGAAATCGAGGGACGAGTCTGCCCGCATCCTCCTCTTCTATGGTCGGTAAGGCATGGACGCCTATCATTGCGCGCCCTCCTGCAGGCAGTCCGACCGACTGCGGCGACCGAGTTGATGATTGCTCCGTACTGGAACACCGAACCTTCACGTGGAGACGTTTGTGAAGGCGACATGCGCCGGCCACGCGAGACAGACATCAGTAACATCCTTCAGTGGGAAGAAGGCTTCTTCAATAGCCGTTTCACTCATCCCAGCGGCATGGGCAAGCTCACCACTCATTCAGGAGGCTTCATTGGCCTGTGGACTGAATTGGTGGGAAGAGAACGATTCCCGGGTGAATATCTGATACCGGCCAGACAGACGCTTCAGCAATTTGTCGGGGAGGTAACATAAACCATGAAGCCTGTCGTCCATAAGCTCAATCGCTCGCGTTCAATGTATAGAGTGGCAGTCGTAGGCTGCGGTGGAACTGGCGCTGCCCTCATCGGCGGTTTGCCCTTCCTGCATCAGGCCCTGACCGCAATGGGCCATCCCGGCCTGCAGGTGATCGTCGCAGATGGCGACAAAGTGTCATTGAACAATTGTGTGCGGCAACCATTCTCCGAATCAGAAATTGGATTATTCAAATCGACAGTTTTGGTTAACCGACTCAATCTGTTCTGGGGACTGAGCTGGCAGGCATCCACGCAGTACGTGACCAGGAAAACCGGAGGGAAGGTGGACATTCTGATTTCCTGCGTCGATACACGAACGGCACGCTTTGAAATCATCCGATCGCCTCTCTTCAAAGACTGCGCCTATTGGCTCGACATCGGAAATACGGCTGATGGCGGACAATTCGTCCTAGGGCAGCCAAAGAACAGCAGAAACCGCAAAACACCGCATAGACTGCCAACGGTCGCAGAGCTCTTCCCGGAGATCATCAAACCAGCCGTCGATAAAGATGACGATCTTCCTTCATGCAGCGCAGTCGAGGCGCTTGAGCGCCAGGAACCGTTTATTAATCAAACGCTTGCATTCCATGCCTTGGCAATGCTCGCCAGATTGTTTCGGCACCGCCAAATCACGCATCACGGCGGCTTCATCAATTTGGCAAGTGGACGCCTAGCACCACTTCAAATCATGAAGATAACGGGATTCGAGGATTAGAATTTTGCTAGTCTTGGAATGCTATGTGGTGCTGTATATACTGCGGGTCACAAAGTGATAAGCAGTTTCCTTCCGAGCATGTCATACCGCGCTCATTTGGCGCTTTTCGCAACAATCTGACACTCCATTGCGTTTGTGGCACTTGCAACAATTTCTTCAGCGGCCAGCTCGAAATTCATTTTGCCCGTGCGACAGGAGAGGGTGTCGTCAGATATCGGCATGGCATGCGGGAGTCTCCTGCACCAGGGGCGGATAGCGATAGATTCATAGCAAGGATCAGTGGACCAGGGCCACTCCTCGGCTTACAAGTCCGGCTAACCGTAAACGCCTCGCGGGATGGTCTAGGTTTTGATTGGATTCCCCAAGTCGGTTTCCAGGATGAAAGCACAGATATTTGGCACTGGTTCACAGAAGACCGATTGCAGCTGGAGTTTCTTAAAGGCATTCGGTTCGGTTCAAAAGTTTGCTTCGCTGTTCCGAACAGGGCTGATTGGAAGCGGCTGAGGGACAAAGTGCTAAGCCTTGGCTTCACCCTCGGCACTGAGCAACAATTTGAAGAAATTGCTCCTCAAACGAAAATGGATGCGAGGATTGGATGGAGTTTTGATGAAGTGATCCGCCGTTGCGTGGCAAAAATAGCTTTTAATCACCTTGCGTACATCACTGGGCAGGAGCGCAGTTTTCTGCAAAGAGAGGACTTCGATACGATACGGCAGTACATATGCCGCGGGCCAGCACCAGACCAGGTGGATCCGAATGTCGTCTTCATTCGGAACACTGAATCGCAACTCGGTTTCTCTTCACCTGCTCCAATCGGAGGCGGCCATCTAATCGTCACTGCTTGGGATGTATTAGGTCGCGCGATCTTCTCTCATGTCAGTATCTTCGGGGCGCTTTCCTATGAGGTGATGTTGTGCAAAAACTACGCAGCATCGACCGCGGCAGATTCCTGGAGCTTTTGAAGCAACGCGTCGTTTGCGACATCAGCAGAACCTGTAATCCGGACCGTTAGATCAATATCTTTGGTCGCGCGCGCAGATTGAATCCGCAGTTCCATTGCATATCCGCCCTTCAAAGCCCAGGGCAATTTCTCAGGCCGCTCACCGCGAAACAGGCGGATCAGCAAACGGTCGAATGCAACCTCTCTGCGAATACGCTGCAGATCGACGGCTTCTCTCTTCGCGATATCCTGAAGCCGATCTTCCAGTGCCCTTCGAAAATCGGATGCGGAACGATATATTCTATGTGGCATCACGCAGCCGCATTTCGCAGAAATTGAATGGTTTTCTTATCATCACGAAGTTTATGCTGAGTAGCAGAAACCTCGTTTCGCCGAATCACACCCCGGTAGAGTCCTTCGCGCAGCGCATTTCGGAGCGTTGCAATTGGGACATTACCAGCATAGAAAAGATCAACAATCGTGCGCAGTGGACGCGTGACACGTACGCCATGGAGCACTTCTGTATCCTTCTCGGGAATGTCCGCACAATGCAGCTCTAGCTGTCTTGGAATCTCGCTGTTTCGCCGAAAGCTCTTAGGGACGGTCATGTGAAGTTTGGACGGCATGAGGTCCGTTAGATCATGCAGGCTCAGTGCTGTCTCGTGGCTGTAAACTCCTTGGCTGACGCCTTCACGATTTTTCGACCACAGCCACCACAACATGAGATCAGGCCTATCGTTTTGGGGAAATTTGGAAAGACGGTAAATTCCACGATGTTCTCGAATCCAGTTTCCCGCTTGTACGTGGTAGGGATGTGTATTCTCTGCATAGCCCGCAGCTTTGGCCTGCTTCGTAGTGAAGAAGCCCGCTTGCGTTTCCGCAAGCTCGTAGAGTCGCCGAGCGCTTTCTTTACGCTGCTGGGTCATGCACAATACTACAACTATTTTGAGGTGTTGTGCAACATCTCTTGTCTGAATTACAGATTCTCGTGTTTATCCAGGCGTTGAGGTGAGAAGCTCGAAAACGCCAAAGCTTCCCGATTTTTACAGCCTGGATCTCACCATTGCGGGCCATCTTTTGTAGGGTTTTGGGATGAATGCGTAATAGCCTGGCAGCGTCCTCACTGTCGAGGAGTGGTTCGAAAGTGATCTCCTGCGCTACGGTTGGCTGGGGAACAGGCGATAATGATGGGAATGTCTTTTTGGGGTCGATAAAACCGGATTTGCATGGTCGATCGAGCGGCCAAGCGCGTGATCCTCGATTCTGATTTTTGCACGGCATTAGGCGATGCCGAGAAATCATACTTGAGCGATTAACAATGGTGAACGACAAAGTGAAATTCGCTCTGTAGCCGTGCCAAAATTCAGGTGTTACGTTTCCTCCGTAGATATTTATATCTACCGGTGTTTTGTTACATGCAGACGAGGCCCCAACCAATTCCCCGGGTTGTCACTGCCGTCTGATTAAAGGAAGTGCTGAGGAATTGGCCGGCGATCTTGTCGAGCATTCTCTCACCCGATGGGGGCTGACTGGTCTAACCTCGAAAGTCTTGCATCGGAGTCGGAAGAAAAAGAATGAGAGCCCAACGATTCATTAGGCGATCAGCGCCGTCTTATGCCGTTCAAGCATTATTTAGCGGAAGAATCGCTGGGCCTCGGCAAGGATTTTAGCCTACCGATCGATTATGATGCGAAATCGCCGACTAAATGCGAATATTGCTCAACTTAACTGGTTGAGTGAAGTTCACTGAAATCGTGCTATACTCACTTTTGCAATGATGATACGGATTAAATCCATGATGAGACGGCGCGTCAATCGCGTTCGGCCTTCGGGATTTGTCTGTCCGTAGTACTCTAAGTTCAGATCCAAATTCTCGAAGGCTCCGACTAAAAAGTCGGGGCCTTTGCATTTTGCGGATGTTTTTTGGCCGGTAGCCAAGCTGGAAAGGCACGTGACTGTTACTCACGCCATGCGCAGGTTCGAATCCTGCCCGGCCAGCCAGATTTATGTGAAAAGCGGCTCGCTAGTTCAGTAGGAAGAACGCGGCTCTCATAAAGCGTCGTGGATGGTTCGAATCCATCGCGAGCCACCAGTGGAGGGGCCTCCGGGAGGAGCAGTGCCTTATAAGCACTTCGGCGCCAGATTAGCGCGGCTAGGAGTGTGTCGGGAATAGATCTTGGGGAATCTCATAAGACATGTGTTGAAGAGCAGAAGTGGGGTTAGGATGGGGCATGGGAAAGTGCTTCCGTCCAGACGATTTGGATCAAAATCTGCTGCTGCCACCCTCACTGCACGACTGGTTGCCAGAAAAACATCTGGCGCGTTTTTTGGTCGATGTGGTCGACG
>QHVI01000099.1 GCA_003223515.1 Candidatus Angelobacter sp. Gp1-AA117 | reverse complement strand
TTCTGATCTTTGCTGCTCCATCTGGGCCAAAGAGTCAGGCATGGTAGTCGGCCTCCTTATCTTAGCGTATATAAACGCTAAGATAAAGGCTACAAAAAAAGAAACGAACCACTTCTGACTTCTATGTCGCGCACCCCTCCAAATTATCAATCCTTCACAGTTCCGTGGCATCCAATTAAAATAGGAGTGTCATGAGCGAGCACCTTGTAAAACCGTATGTAGAGCGCGGCGCGGTGGTAAAGCGCTATCAGAATACCGGCGGCAATCCTGTAGATGCCGAGCACATGCGCGAGGTCCTGTTCGGCAGCGAACAGCCCCAGGGCGTGATATTGACCAGCCTCGACAACGTGGTCAACTGGATGCGCAAAAGCTCGATCTGGCCGATGACCTTCGGCCTGGCCTGCTGCGCTATCGAGATGATGGCCATGGGCGCCGCCCGCTTCGATATTGCCCGTTTTGGCGCTGAGGTGTTTCGTCCTTCGCCGCGCCAGTCTGATTTGATGATTATTGCCGGGCGCGTCTCGCAGAAGATGGCTCCCGTGATCCGCCAGCTCTGGGAACAGATGCCCGAACCCAAATGGGTTATCTCTATGGGCGCCTGCGCGACTTCCGGTGGCGTGTTCAACAATTACGCACTGATCCAGGGTGTGAACCAGGTCATCCCCGTAGACATCTACGTGCCGGGCTGCCCGCCGCGTCCTGAGCAGCTCATTTATGCCATTACGCTGCTGCAGGAGAAGATCCAGAAAGAGCGGGGATCATTCAAGCGGGCTCTGAACCTCACCTAGAAATTTGATAATTGGATAAATTGGTAAGTGGGTCAATGCTGTGCGCCCACTACTCTTGTCCTGTCCGCCGCATTTACACAATCACTAAATTACCCGCTTACCAATGACTTGGGGCAGCAGAATAGCTCCCGTTGGCATCTCAATACGCTGATGGCCGGCCCTGTCATAATGCGCAAACTTTTTGTCTTCATTCTGAGCTGCTCGATCCTTGCTTCCGCGACTCGCCTGAAGCAGGTGGCTATGGTTGATCTGCCCGGTAATCCGGGATTCAACGAGGTCGCTTTGGCCAACGGCCAAGTTGTGATTACCCATCCTGAAACCAACACTGTTGAGATTTTCAGCCCGGTAAAGCGCCGGGTGGTGGCGCGCATTTCGCAGGTAGATAACCCCCGCGGAATCGCCGTGGATGATGCCGCTGAGCGTGTCTACATCGCCCTCGCGGGAAGCAACCGCATCGCCGTAGTCAATAGCAAGAACTGGCAGGTCGAACAGCTTGTGCCGGTGAGAAACGCTCCAGAGAAGCTTCTGTGGGTGCCTGAAACCAAAACTCTTTTCGTCACCAGCACGCGCGCGCGCACCTTGAGCATTGTGGATACGCATATCGGAACGGAGACAGCCGTCATCGACCTTGGCGCGCTTCCCAAGGACATACTGTATGACGTGAGCCGCCAGCAACTGCTGGTCAGTCTGCAGGACATCAATGAGATCGCGGCGCTGGATGGTTCCAATCGCATTGTGGATCGTTTCCGGCTTTCCGCTTCTGAACCTACCGGGCTGGCCCTCGACCCCGGACGCCGCCGCTTGTATGTAGCCGTGCGCTATGCGGTGCTGGTCTTGAATGCCGATAACGGCTCTGAAATATCGCGCATCCCGGCTCCTGGCGGGACTGACACGCTCATCCTCGATACCTCTGACAATCTGCTGTACGCCGCTGCGGGCGATGGCTCCATTCTGGCCATTGACCTGGCCAAAGGCGCTGCCGATCACGAACTGCCCACCGATGTGAAGGGTTACAGCATCGCCTACGATCCCACGCGCAAGCAGTTATTCTTTCCCGGCGGACGCGAAGGCCGGGCCAAGCTGGTCATCCTGCGGCCGGTCGGCATGACTGAAACTCCCCAGAACGCTGCAACGCCTCGACCCCAAGGTGCACCGCAAACAGCCCAGAAATGACCGCTAGTTTTATCGCAGGATTATTGATTGCCGACTGAGGCTTACCTACTCCCTACATGCATACCGAGAAGAACATCAGACTTCAATATAGGTATAAATCTAGATTGACATTTCACTCGATCCAATTTGGCTGTACTATTGACGACTGTGAGTGACCTTAAGACGCCAGAAACAAATACTGTTTTTACCCTCAAAGATCAATTGGATTCAGCCGAACTCCGTTTGAAAAAGCTTCAATGGTGGGCGACTGCCATTGCGGTTTTTTCGGGGATAATTGCTGTGGTGAATATCTCTTCGGCCATTCGACTCAGTATTGCTCAACGTCAGCTCGCCGATGTCCAAGCGACCGAACAAAAAGAAAAACAGCGTATCAGCTTTGGAATCCGAGTAATTCCTGTTCTCTTACCGGATGCGAAGCACTTCTATTTAATAACAAGTCTAAAAAACTTCTCGGCGCGACATACCGATATAGTAATGTTGGGCGTTAGGGTCTGGAAAGGCTCTAAGTGGGATGATAAGCATGATTCGCCTTCTGATTATCCAGATGACATTCTAGTGTCCGATATTCTAGTTGCCAATTGCCCAAACTCCTTTTGTCGGCAAGAAAATGAGAAGAAAGAATCAGAGAAAGCTTTAAAGCTCCGGACTTTTGATCAAGGCATTTCCGTGGAAACAAGTGAGCCGGAGACGAACCAGAACTTCGGACCTTATAATATCAGTCAACAACAGGCAAAAAGCGGAATTTGGGTAGAGGGCTTCGCATACGCACAACAAACAGAACAAGGAGAATGCCAGCTTAATACTTCAAAAATACCAGAGAAGGGTGATACGCCAAGCTTTTGCGAAAAAATAGGAGATCGTATCCTCTGTAAACCACCTGGAAGCTGTACTTCTGCTTATTCATCACCAGAGTTTTATAAGCTGACAAGTAGCCACGATAAAACCGTCACATTGAGGGGATCAAGACTGAAGGAATTCTAAAAAACAGTTATTTTCATTAAAAGATATGGCTCCACAAAATGCGTGAACCAAGACGACTTGGCAGGATTTCAACTTTGTTGCTAGTCCTATGGTTTGATACAAACGATTTTGTGGAACCAGTCTAGTCACAGAACGGGAATGAGTTGTACCTACTTCTTTTTAGAGGCTTTCTTGCTGCTCTTCTTCTTACCACCAAGACCATGTCTCATATGCCACCTCCATAGTGTGCATGGATTATACTTCCCGAAGATATTAAGGCAAGTGTTTTGTTACTGAGAATTCGAGAATCCCTGCGCTGCCGGTCTTTTTCGCTGCCCAAGTAAGGCCATTTACGAACTTTTCTGATCTATGCAGCATATGAGGAAATGCATTTCCGTGGGTTACTCGGTATTTAATTCTCAACCATTCCACAGTCGTCTCTCCACCCCTTTATTTTCAACAAGTCATACAAGCACTGCGGAGCATTGTCCATCTGGACGAATTCCTGCATAACAGTAGTTCGTACGCCGCACGCATTCTTTTGAAGGAGCGCCGCTATGAAACCTGGTTTGATTAAGTTCCTGCTCTCGATTGCAACTATGGCGGTAAGTTTTCAAGTTCAGGCGCATACGCCAAACCTGCCCGAGCCTGAGAAAGGCATGACCGAAGTTGAGACCTTCCAGGGCACACTCAATTCTGAAGGAAAACTGGTGAAGCTCGATTCGAACATTGGGTACGATTTCAACAGGCATTTCGGCGTGTTTGCCGGGGTGCCGCTGTATTTCACCGGAGTTCCGAACAGCACTACCAGCACCAATGCCGCCGCAAGCAATAATGGGGCTACGGGCGGAATAGGGAATATTCATCTGGGAATGAACTTTCGCGCACCCAGCCCTGCATTGAACTACGCGTCAACTATTACAGTGGGCGCTCCCACCGGCAACAGGAAAGATGGATTGAGCACCGGCCGCGCCAGCATCGACTGGTCGAATTATTTTGACCGCTCCTTCGATAAATTCACGCCGTTTTTCGAAGCAGGTCTTGGGAACGGCGTGCCGGATTCACGCCTGGTTACGCATCCTTTTTCCTCGCTGGGTGCCCTCGGACATTTTGAAGAAGGTGCTGAATACGAACTGATTCACCACTTCGCAGTAGGAGGCTCGGGTTACCACGACGTGCCTTTTGGCGATCAGGAAGTGTTCAGCAAGCTGGTGCATGAAGGACAGGGAAATGGAGGCGGACCCGGCAGGAGCCATGGCGGCGCTTTTGAAAATAACTTCCTGAGCACCGGCGCCGGCATTGATCGCGAAAATGGCGTGAATACCTGGGTGGCGTTTGAGCCCAACAGAGTTCTGCGAACCCAGATCGGCTACTCACGCAGCGTAACATTCGATCTCAACAGCTTTTCCTTCAACGTGGGCCTGAATGTAGGCAAGATGGTGCGGGCGAAAAAGAATCAGTGAGAATTTTGTCAAATGTGAGGAGACGGTGTTCAGCACCGTCTCTATGATTATTGATCGTTTTATTCATACGCCAGGGCGTCGATGGGATCTTTCTGGGCGGCCTTGAAGGCCGGGTAGATCGCTCCGAGCATTGCTCCACCGATAGCGATGAGAGTGGCATAGATTACCCAGGCCCAGGTCATCTGCACGGGCAGCGTGGGCCACTTTACGCCGATTCCGGCGCGCGCGACCACACTCACGAGGATGCCGAAGATAATTCCTCCAATGGCCAGCAGCAGGGTTTCACGCAGGATCACGCGCACGATGTAGCTCTTGGAAGCGCCAAGTGATTTTAAAATGCCGATCTCGCGGGTGCGCTCCATGACCGCGGTGTACATGGACTGGAAGATCACGATGAAGCCGATGATGACCGAGATACCGATCACGATACGGATAAAGATGGCAAGGCCGGGAATGTTATCGGTAGACATCACCTGGAGCCACTGACCCACGGTAATGATATTGAAATCCTTGAGTACGGTTTTTAACTGTTCAGCCATCGCATCGGCGTTATCAGGGTTATCAATTTTTACGTAGAACATCGAGGCCTTGCCCGGCGCTCCAATCAGATCCTGCATAGTGGCGATAGGAATATAGCGGCGGGCTCCGCGGCCATGAAAGACAATTCCGGATACGCGGAAATCATGGTTCAACATCCTGACGGTGGAACCTCTATGCACGCGATTCGCGGCGGCAAAATAGTCGTCTACGATTGCGTCATAAGGTTGTTCAAAAGGTCCCCCTTCTATGTAGCGCAGAGGGCCGCCCATTGCTTCCCAGTCTTTCAGATCGATACCGTAGATGACCTCAATGGTGCTGGTATTCACCTGCGTCACAACCGGAGCAACTACGGTCACGTGGGGCTGCTTCCGCAGCACATCAGCCAGTTTTATAGAAACCGGAGCCACGCTGAAAGCGCCGATATTGCTGCTGTTCGGCGGACGCACCATGATGTCAGCGCCAATTCCTTTTTGCCGAATCTTATTATCATTCAGCATTCCCAGGGCGAGGCCCACGATCAGCAGAATGAGCGTGACCTCCACACCCACGGCAATTACGCTGATGATCGACCGGATAGGCCGATAGACCAGATTGGCGATGATCATCTTATTCATAAGTCCATCCTGAAGGGCCGCAGGAGTTACTCCTGGGGCTTGGCTTTGTCCTGCGGAGTGGCCACTAATGCGGCGGCGCTGCCGTTCCTCTGGTCAAGATTGATGAACTGCGCGCTCGATGGACGCACCAGGGCGAACTGGTTGTCCTGAATCGGTTCATTGAGATCCAGCTTTGTCACCGAGAGCTTAATCCAGTAGTTCTCGATCGGGCGCTGAATCTGGATGATGGATGGGAACTGTACGCCGGAATAGTCGGTGAAATTATCGTACTGCGCATCTGTCGCAACCTGCCCCTGAAGATTGTAAATAAGCTGGCGATGTGGCATTAAATCGGCGCGGTTGAAGAAAATCTTTCGAGACAAATACCACTTTTGATTTTCACGGCGGATGATGATCACCTCATAATCCATCTGCTCCACATCTTTGTGGGTCTTGGGATCTTTCACCTGTTCCGATCCCTGCTCCAGGATAGCAATCTCATTCTGAGGATCAATAGGCTTCAGGAGCAGTGCGTCAAAGATGTGCTGGGGGCGCAGATTCTCCAGCGGCTGGGCAGAGGGTTTGCTGATCTGGTTGGAGCCCACAATAAACTTGTTCTGCACCGGGATGGAAAGCTCAAATGTCTTTCCGTTGCTCACCATGTCAAACATGGTGTTGCGGACAACCGGCACCAGTCCCTTCATGCGCAGCATCTCCGGCTTGCGCACCAGCAGATAGCCGCTGATCTGCGGATTGTCCGTGACCTTGTATTCGTTGGCCTTGTCTTTTTTCTGCTTGGTTACGGAGGTATCGATGTCTACGGTCGCCTTCAGGCTTTGCAGGCGGGAGGCGCTGCTGTCGATGATGTTGACCAGTTCTTCCAGCGTGGCCGATTTGAGGGCAGCCGTGCTCATGGGTCTTTGCACATCGTGAGAACGGAAAAGACACCCAGTGAGCGGGAGCACACAGATAAGGATGAGAATGAATATCCCGGAACGAAAACGCATCAATCGGTTAGATTCCTCTATATTGATTTAAGTATATCCAAGTACTTTAAAACAAGCGGCATCCTGCGGCAATCAGCGGCACGCAAAGAGTGCAGATTCAGTTACTTCCATCAGATCGGTTGATCGGGAGGTCGCCTGATCGGGTGATCTGGTACAGATTCCGATTCACCAGCAATTGACCAGCATTATCTGAGCTACTCTCCAGGTTACTGACGGATTAAGAACTCCGATCACCCGATCACGCGTGATCTCCCCATTATTGTGCCTGCGCCGCTACCGCCCGGCGGTAGGCAGCAACGTTGACTGCGTGTTCCTGCTCGGTGCGGGCGAAACGGTGGTGGCCCTGGTTATTGCCTGCAGCAACAAAGAACAGGTAATCGGTCTGCGCCGGGTGCATCGCTGCCTGCAACGATGCTTTTCCCGGATTGCAGATAGGACCAGGTGGAAGTCCGGCAATTTTGTAGGTGTTATAAGGCGAGGCAAACTGCAGGTCAGACTGGTAAATGGTCCCGCGATAACGGTGATTCAGCAGCGCTGCGTAGATCACAGAAGGATCGGTCTTCAATTCCCAGTTGCGTTGCAGCCGGTTGTAGAACACGCTGGCCACCATGGGGCGCTCTTCAGGGGCGCCGGTTTCTTTTTCCACGATGCTGGCCATGGTTACCATGCGATGGACATCCTGATTCAGGCCAATCTCGTGGGCGGCCTGGCGGAAGCGGTGAACCATGGCCGCGGCAATGTCATGCATGGATTGTGTGCGGGTGAAATGGTAGGTATCAGGAAAAAGATACCCCTCCAAACTTGGGGCCTGCGGATCGATATCGTGCACCAGCGAGATCTGCTTCTGGGCGGCTTCGAGGAATTGCTCATGGGTGCCCAGCCCGGCAGCTTCAATCGCCGACGCGATGTCGAATATGTTGAAGCCTTCCGGAATCACGACCGCGCGGAAGTAAATGTCACCGCGAGCAATCCGGTCATAGACTTCACGGCCGCTGGCAGGATGATCGAAGGCGTATTCGCCCGCTTTAAGCGGCTTATGTCCACGCAGGTAATGCCACAGCAGAAATGCATATTCACTGCGAATGATGCCTGCCTGGGCCAGATCGGCGGCAATGTGCCGTGCCGAAGAACCCGGCTTCAATTGTACGAACTGCTGAGAACTGGGCCCGGTGGGCAGCAGCAATCCATACGCCAGCAGGGCCGCTGCGACCAGGATGACAACCACCAGTAATTTAAGAAGAAAGCGAAACATAACGGATTGGGTAATTGAGTAATCTGGTAATTGAGTAAGTTGAAGTCAAAAGGCACAGGTTTTCATTGACTCGATTACCAATTTACCCATTTGCGCGATTCTCTTCAGGTTCCTTAAGTCCATGTTGTGATGCTGTACTCTGGATAAGGCTTCTCATTGGATGCTGCGGACCTGCAGAAAAGATTGCAGGATCAACACGGCCGCCATACGATCTACGGCTTGGGCGCGTTTCTGAATGCTCAACTCCGCTTCCTTCAGCAGGCGGTTGGCTTCAGCCGAGGTAAGTCTTTCGTCCCAGAGATGCACCGGCAGCCCGAATCTCTGGCGCAGCTCTTCGGCAAATTCAGCCACTTTCTGCGACTGTGTCCCGGCTTCGCCGCTCATGCGTAAGGGATAACCAAGAACGATCTCCTGCACATTATATTGACGGATGATCCCGCCCAGGCGCGCGAAGTCAGTTCTCTTATTCCGGCGCTGAAGAGTGTCAATGCCCTGGGCGGTAATGCCCAGCAGGTCAGAAACAGCCAGTCCCATGCGGCGGGACCCGTAATCGATGGCCAGAATGCGGCCTGTAGCTTCCACTCTGCAATTATACGAATTTATGCATCTTACCTTTTGAGAATGGCGACTAACAGAATCATACCGCCGCGTCCGGAGCAGCTAGCGCCAAAAGAGGTGCAACCTCCCGACCCTGAGGTGAAGGAGCAGGAGCGGACCAAACGCCTGGAGAAAACGGTCCGGGCTGGCGCCATCGCTCAGGTAGTGATTGCCCCGGTAGTTATTCTGGCTGTCTGTTACGTGGCTAAGATGGTGCTGGTCACCCTGCTCATATCTCTGCTGCTGGCCTTCATGCTTGAACCGGTTGTTACCTGGCTGGAGCGCATTCGGGCGCCGCGCTCGGTGGGTTCATTGCTGGCGATTCTGCTGTTGCTGGGAATTGCATGGGCAGGCAGCTATTTCTTCTATAACCGCGCGGTCAACTTCATGCAGGAACTTCCCAGGTACTCGCAGAAATTCCGCGACACAGCCTCTCACCTGAGGCAAAAAACCAACCAGGTCGAAAAAGCCACAGAGAACATTCTGCCCAAGGATGCAAAACAGAAGAACGTGGTCCCGGTCAGTGTTCAGGACAGTGGCGGAACCGGAATGATCACTAAGCACCTGGCCATGATGACTGAGATTGCCGCAATGATCGGGTTCATCCCTTTTCTGGTCTATTTCATGCTGAGTTGGCAGGAGCACGCCCGCACCAAGACAGTGCAGTTATTCCGCCCTGAGCACAGAACTACGGCCTACGTGACGCTGGGACAGATCTCGCTGATGATGCGCAGCTTTATTAACGGAAACTTTATCATTGGCGTGTTCATGGGAGCTGTAAGCGTGGTGGTGTTCGGGTTGCTGCACCTGCAATACTTCTATTTTATTGGCTTTATCAGCGGCTTCCTGAGCCTTGTTCCTTACCTGGGAGTCATCCTGGCGATTCTGCCGCCGCTGGGCGCCGGCATTGGATCGTTGAGCCTGACCGGCATCATTATCGTGTGCGTAACCGTCCTGGGACTGCATGTGTTCGCGATGAACGTGCTTTATCCCAAGGTGATTGGCAAGCGGCTGCAATTGAACCCGCTGGTGGTGACCATCTCCCTGCTGGTCTGGGGCTGGATCTGGGGAGCGATGGGCCTGATCCTTGCTGTGCCCATGATGGGCGCCATCAAAATCATCTGCGACCACGTGGATTCCCTGAGACCCATCGGCGCCTGGATGGGAGAGTAAGGCGAGGTGGAAGCTGGTCGTGGCGTGATTAATCGACAACTCGCCGGCCGGTGACCAGGTTAAGCAGCATCACCACCAGAGCGACTATCAGTACAAGATGAATCAGAGAGCCAGCCACGTGGAACCCCCATCCCAGCAGCCAGAGAATCAGCAGGAGTGCAAAAATAGTCCAAAGCATACGCAGTACCCTTTCTCGGGGAACATATATTCAGAGTAGGACTTTGGCAGCCGAGTTGCTTCCGGCCAGATACAAACGGTTCCTGTGAGGCACAACTTTCACTTGGACTATTCATGAAGTTTCCATTTTGGAGGTGCTGAGCGTCAGGCTAAGCCGGAGCGCCAGAGGCGCGCAATGATTGAGCCCACGCCGGAAGACGTGGGTGCGATACGCAATAGAGAACCCATATCAGTCCTGAAGAGAATTTACTTACTGCTTATACCTGTTTAGACTTGCATGACTCTGATGAAAACCTTTTCCTGTTTGTCCATCTTCCTTTTATTCAGCTCACCGTTATTACCTGCCATAATCCAGACTCCGCAGGCCGCACCTGAAGTTCTGCCGACGGGCATGATGATTACAGCCACGGCAGCCAGGGGTTCTGTTTACACGCAACTCGACCCTGATCTTGCAGAATTGCCGGGATTCACCGTGGATCACCCGGTTTCTACGGCAGTCAGCCCCGATGGAAATACCCTCCTGGTGCTCACCAGCGGGTATAACCGCAATAACAATTCGGAAGGGAAGGCGATACCGGAACAGTCCAATGAATATGTTTTTGTCTTTGACATACGCCAGCTAACACCGGTCAAGCAGCAGGTGCTCAAAATTCCGAATTCATTTGTGGGGATCGCGTGGAATCCCGGCGGCAACGAATTCTATGTTTCGGGAGGGGTAGATGACACGGTCCATATTTTCGATCGTGCAAATGGCCTGTGGACGGAAGCGCAGCCGGCTATTTCTCTTGGACACAAACATGGATTGGGCAAAGAAGTAGAGCCCATGGTTGCCGGCCTGGCAGTGAATCCTTCCGGAACGAGGCTGTTGGCTGCCAACTATGAAAACGATTCTGTCTCGCTGGTTGATTTGAAAGTACGACGGAAAATTGGCGAGTTGGATTTGCGTCCGGGAAAAAACGATACGGCAAAGAAAGGTGTGGCCGGAGGTGAGTATCCGTACTGGGCGGTTTTTGATAGCGATGACCATGCATACGTTTCCAGCTTGCGTGATCGTGAAATCGTGGTGCTCGATGTGCGCGCAGACCCAGTGGTAAAAGCCAGGATCAAAACCACTGGCCAGCCCAACAAGCTCATGGTGAGCCATGCACAGAAGCGGCTGTTTGCGGCCCTGGATAACAGCGATTCCGTGGCGATCATCGATACATCAAGTGATCGAATCATTGCCAATATCGGCACTACTGCCCCGCAGATCTTGTTCCAGAATAGGAAGCGGTTTCGAGGCAGCAATCCCAACAGCCTGGCCTTGTCGCCTGATCAACACACCCTTTATGTGACCAACGGCGGCACGAACTCGCTGGCGGTGATTGCACTCGATGCCGATTTGCGGAGTGGCAAGCTGCAAGGACTGATTCCTACCGGCTGGTATCCGAATTCTGTCAGTCTCAGTCATGATGGCTCGATGCTTTATATCGTGAATGGCAAGAGCGTGCCGGGAGCAAATCCGAAGACCTGCCGTGACACCATGGCTACCGGGGACAAAGGCCCGTGCGCAACCAATCAGCAATTCATCTGGCAACTGGAAAAAGGAGGAATGCTGATCCTGCCGCGTCCGGATGCGGAAGAACTGCACAGATTGACAGTGCAGACGGCGCGCAATAACCGCTTCTCGCAGCCACCGGCGCAGCAATTCAGCACTCCCATCTTTGCTTTCCTGCATAGAAAGATCAAGCATGTGATCTACATCGTCAAGGAAAACCGCACCTACGATCAGGTGCTGGGCGATCTGGAGAAAGGGAATGGTGATCCTGCGCTGGCGTTGTTCAAAGAACCCTTCACGCCCAATCATCATCAGCTCGCGCGCCAGTTTGTGACGCTTGATAACTTTTATGACAGCGGCGAAGTCAGCGGAATCGGATGGAACTGGAGCACCGCCGCGCGCGCCACCGATCTGGCGGAGAAATCCATTCCCGGCAACGCGGCAGAGAGAGGCTTTTCTTATGACTATGAAGGCACGAATCGCGGCATCAACATAGGCATAGGCAATCCTGCGCAGAGAAACAACCGCGATGTGGAGGATCCTGACGATTTGCTGCCGGGAACGGCAAACGTGCTTGCTCCGGATGGTACTGAAGGAGCAACTGAGGCAGGGTATCTGTGGGATTCGGCGCTGCGCGCCAAATGCAGTGTGCGTAACTACGGTTTTTTCCTGGAATTAACTTCAACCAAGTCGCCGGTAGCGCCGCCGCAGCCCGCCGCCAGCGGCACACAGGTGGCCTCCGCTGGGAATCCGCATCTTCGCCCGGTCACAGATCCTTACTTCGCGGGTTATGACCAGCGTTATCCGGATTATTGGCGATTCAAGGAGTGGGAACGCGAGTTTGAAGCATTTGTGAAGAATGACAACCTGCCGGCGCTGGAGCTCGTACGTCTTCCGCACGATCACTTCGGCAGTTTCAAAGATGCAATTGATGGCGTGAATACAGTTGAGACCATGATCGGCGACAACGACTATGCGCTGGGATTGCTGGTGGAAAAAGTAGCACACAGCAAGTACAGCCAGGACACCCTGATCTTTGTTATCGAAGATGACGCCCAGAATGGCCCTGACCACGTGGATGCGCATCGCAGCCTGGCCTTTGTGATTGGCCCCTATGTGAAGCAGGGCGCGGTGGTTTCCGAGCGCTACAACACGGTATCCATGCTGCGCACCATCGAAGAAATTCTGGGAATGAAGCCTATGGGCCTGAATGATGCACTGCAGCCGCCTATGACCGGGGTGTTTACCAGGGAACGCGCTCCGTGGACCTATACCGCGCGCCTTCCCGAGGCTTTACTCACGACTCAACTTCCTTTGCCAAAACCAGGAAGAACAGGTGCAACACTGAAACCGCTTCATGATTCCGGGTACTGGGAGCAACGAACCCAGGGACTGGATTTCAGTGCCGAAGATCGCGTGGATTCCGGGAGATTCAATCTGGCGCTGTGGCAGGGAATGATGGGGGAAGACCAGCCATACCCTTATGAGCGGAGCGGACGCGATCTGCGAAACAAAAACCTCACCACCGATCCGCACAGATAGCACAGATTTTTTATTTCCTGCCCGGGGCGCGCAGAAGCTGGTCAATGTCATCTGGATGGATGGCATATAAGAGCGCTTCTTCGCGGCTGATGTGTCCCTGCGATACCAAATCCGCCAATGATTCTTCCAGGCTGAAGGAGCCGGCTTTCTTAGTTATCGTGATCTCCTGGTGCAGGTGCTGGAGCATGTTGCGGCGTATGTGCTGTTTCGCGCCATAGCCCAGCATGAGCAGTTCGGCGGCAGGGTAGCGTCCGCCGGTCTTGCTGGGCAACAGAATCTGCGTAAGCACCCCCGTTAAAGCCATCGCCAGTTCCTGCCGGATGGTGTTTTGCCGCTCTGGCGGGAAGGAGTCGCAGATACGCGCGACGGTGGAGGCAACATCGGTGGTATGCAAGGTTGAGAGGACAAGGTGACCGGTCTCGGCGGCAGCCACGGCGATGCGCATAGTTTCCGGATCGCGCATTTCTCCTACCACCAGCACGTCCGGCGCCTGGCGAAGGGCAGCGCGCAAGGCAGTAGGGAAGTCCTGAACATCCATGCCCACTTCCATCTGCTCCACTACGCTGCGGCTATGCTGATGCTCGTACTCGATGGGGTCTTCAATGGTCACGATATGGCGCGCTTCACGGCGGTTGATCTCATTGACCAGCGCCGCCACTGTGGTAGTCTTGCCTGAACCTGCTGGCCCGCCAATCAACACCAGCCCGCGAGGCAGACGCGCGAGTGCTTCAACCGCCGGGGGCAGATGGAGTTCGCGCAAAGACGGGACCTTGTTGGGTAATGCACGAATGGCAGCCGCCGCGCGTCCCCGTTCATGGTGAAGATTGATGCGGAAGCGTCCCAGCCCGGCAATGCGGTAAGAAGAATCTGCAATCTGCTCTTCTTTATAGAGTTGCAGGCCGTGAGTGCTAAGGGCGGGCATCACCGCGTTTTCAATGTGCTCGCCCTGAAGGGGAGTGCTTTCGATCGGAATGACCTGTCCTTCACGCCGGATACAGGCCGGTACGCCGGGAACCAGCAGCAAATCGCTGCCGCCACGCTCCACCAGAATCGATAGCCAATGATTCAGCCGCGCTGTCGCGCCGTCGCCGGTAATCTTCGGTTCACGATCATCAAGGTCGCGAATCAACTCGATTTTGGGGAAATCATCCATGGCTACGTCATCATCCATCATAGTCTGACAGTGTCGCTGAAATCCAAAAGTCGTTTTAATTACAGGGTGCCCAGTAAGAACGTATAGAGAATGAGAACTTGCTTTTAAAATTCAGTGTTCCTGAGTTTCCGGTCAGCGTTCATCAGCGGCAAAAAAATGTCTCGGCCAGATAGCATTCGAGGCTCACGACGATGGTGAGGGCCTGACTGCTATGTGCTTTCTAATCATCTATCAGCCGTTTGTGGTTTTCAGGACAGTAGCCGTAGGAGCAGTCATAGAAATTTTCGTCATACACAGGAAAGATTTGCCAGTGCCTCCGGCAATACACCCGCGCGCATTCGGCACAGTAGAAGGGAGCCCAAAGGCGTTCGACTTTATAGAGAGCGGCCGGGTCTGCCTCCCGCAATGCGGCTTGCAGTTCGCCCCGATCGCCTGATATCACCTCGCGTTCTATGCCGATGAAATCTCTAATGGAAATGGTAGGGTTGTTGGAGAGAGCTTCAGGATGACTGGCAGGCAGAAGTTCGACGCTACCCGCAAGCTCGTTGCAAAGAGCGCAATGGAAAGTGGCTTTCGATCCAGTCGCCATAAAGGTCTAATAATAGACCACTTTCATAGCTTTATCGGTACTATTCCGGATCTTGCTACCTTCGCGTCCTTTTGCGGTAGATAACGAGAATGTTCAGGGGCTGAGTGCTATTCGACCGCTACCACGATCAAGGTCGCATCATCGTTGAGGGCGCCGTTGCAATGGTTGAGAACTGATTCCAGGACGCGATCTTTCAATTCATTGGCGGGGAGCTGCAGGTTCCGGGAAATCACATCAACCAAGTTTTCCTCGCCGAGTTCCGCGCCATCAGCATTGGCGCATTCGGTAATTCCATCGGTGTAGAGTACCAGGCGGTCGCCGTTACGCAACTCTGCCTGCTTCTCGTGATAATTCCAACTGTGGAAGGTGCCCAGTACTACGTCATCGCTGCCCAGCCGTTCAATGCTTCCATCAGCCCGGGCTAGTACAGGGAGATTGTGGCCGGCATTGGTGTAACTGATGCGGCGCTCCTGAGAATCGATGATGGAGTAGAAAAACGTGATGAACTTGCCGGGAATATTATTCCCGGAGATAACCTCGTTGACGCGATTGCACAACGCGCGCGAACCATGAATTTGCGGAGCGAGCATACGCACCGCCGCCTGAAGATTCGACATGAGCAGCGCCGCGCCCATGCCTTTTCCAACGGCATCGGCAATGCAGAGCGCCGAATGGTGCGCTCCCAGACGGATTACGTCGTAATAGTCGCCACCGACCGTGCGTGCCGAACGCGAAGAGGCGACAATGGTCAGGCCATCCGGAGCTGCGATTTCGCCGGGCATGAGGGCCCGCTGAATCTCGGCGGCGTCCTGCTGCTCGAGCTGTTCCCGCAATCTTTGTTCACGCAGGGCGCGAGAGCGGCTCATCTGCTCAGCCAGTACTGTGAGCAACTGCGTGTTATCCCAGGGTTTTTGCACGAAATCAGCAGCGCCCCGGTGCATTGCATCCACTGCCAGCTTGATGGAGCCCCAGGCGGTCATCGCCACTACGGCAAGAGTGTTGTCCAGCGCCTGCACCTGTGAGAGCAACTCCAGTCCTTCAGTGCCGGAGGTGGTGTCACGGCTGTAATTGAGGTCAAGCAGCACAGCATCAAAGTGTCCGCCGCGCAATGCTTTGAGCGCTTCTGCCGGAGATTTTACGAACTCGACGTCATACCCGTTGTTTTTCAAAAGCAGGCGCAACGCGGCGATTACATCATCCTGATCTTCCGCTATCAGCACCCGGGGACGTTGAGGGTAATTGCCTAATTCCTGTGTTGCACTCGCCATTTGCTCTATTCTTGGCCGGGAAATCACAGCAGGCTGGACTCGCGGCTGGGAGAATTTGCCTCGCGCGAAAAGACGCGCGGACATTGAATTGTGTAGCAATTAGTATGCATTTAGTGGCCCGAACAGCCGTTTTGTAAGTATTTGAAACAAAAAGCTGAAAAGATAGCTGGCCAGTTTATCTGCCCGCCTGCTGTTCACAAGTGAAATGCACTGTTCGAAAATGGACAGCTACTTGGGAACAGCGCATTCAATGATTACCCGAATGTCCTGTCGGGAGAATTCCAGTTTCATTTCCGCGAGCGAACCTGCAATTGCGTCAGCGGACTTTAATTCGGACGCACTGTACGTCGTGATTAAGGCGATCGCCTTCATTCCGCCGGACCTCGCTGCCAGCACGCCTGCAGGAGTATCCTCAAAAACCAGGCAATCCTGCGCAGCAAAACCCAGCATTGAGGCGCCTTTCAGGTAGGGCTCAGGAGAAGGTTTCCCATGGATCACGTCGTCGGCACTCACAAGATGCTGCGGCAACGGCAGACCAGCATAGCTCAAACGCGCTTCAGCCAGGGCGCGAGTGGCCGAAGTCACAATCGCAAACTTGTCCTGAGGCAGCTTGCGCAGCATCTCTGACGATCCGGGGAGCGGGATGACTCCTTCCCTATCAGCAATCTCCATGTTTTCCACTGCGAGGTTCTCCTGCCCGGCATCGAGTTCCGGAGCAAACCGGCGGACGGTCTCGATGCTGCGCCGTCCGTGAGCGTGCTCGATGACAGGTTCGGGATCAAGGTTGCGCTCAAGCGCCCACAGCCGCCATACACGCTCCACAGCAGCAGTGGAGTCCACCAGCACGCCATCCAGATCGAAGAGAATTGCTTTACAGGTGAGGATCACTTCTCAGGATAGCATTCAGCCCGTAGACATCGTCTCCCACCTCAAATGCAATCCGAGCAGATACGACCTCCGGATTTACCGCAGCGCAGCCGAGCCGCAACCAAACCGAAGACCTTTATGGAGCGCAGCCGCCATCGGCTAATGCCACTTACTTAAGCATGGGACTGCTCAACAGCTTGGGAAAGAGCGCAGAAAAGGTCACGATAAGCCGAGCGCCGGAGGCGCGTGATTATTGAGCCCACGTCGGAAGACGTGGGAAAAAGGTGAGATCGAAGAACAGAGCCCCGTTAGGGCGACACAATCAGGCTAAATTGTCTTAAGTAAGTGACATTAGCAGCCATCGGCTGCGGGGATAAATCTTTCGCGAGACGAGAAAAATTTGATGAATAGCAATGCAGAGGGCGCAAAGGACGCAGAGGAACAAAAAGAAAGAAACCACTCGGTAGTTATTTTTTTCACTTCGCAAGCTCTGGCAATCATCATTATTTTTGCGCGGGTGGACCTTGCGAGAAGACCTGGTCTTCGCTGATTTCGCCGGAGAGGATTTCGCGCAGAGCCCACTGGATGCGTTCGACCGAGGACTGGATGACTTTCACCTGGTCAGCCTGAGTAGAGCTGTAGGGAACATAGAGAATGCTTTGCAATGCATTGCGGACGTGGTGGTTCATTGCGGCAATCATCCTGATGTTCCGCACGACGCTTTTGTGATGCTGCTTCTCATAGAAAAATGCGATAAGGCCGGTCACAATCCCGCTGACGATGTTGTCCACCAGTTCCCACATTCCAGATATGCCCAGCCGGCGAAACATGATCTGCAGCAGAGCGCCGGCCAGGAAGATGCCAAATCCCAGCAGGAAACTGAATCCGGCACGGCGGAGCAACGGAGCGGGTTGCGGTGTGTCCATAAGATGATTTTAATGTGATGCAATTTGAGCGCCGTCGGTATCGATAGGTTGGGGGCTCAGCACCGGGCAATCGCATGAAATGCCCTCCTTTTACCATCTGCCCTGCTCGCAAATTATCTATCTTGACATCTCTATAGTAATACTTTTAATATATTGCTGTATGGCCACCCACCCCCATTTGCATTGGAAATGTCGCCTGTTCGTTTCCTTGTGAATTTTTATCTGAACGCGAACACTCCTGTTGCCGAATGGAAGCAGTTGCCGTTACCCGGTCACCTGCCGTCACCCCAATCGCCTGTTGATGCGGGTTGTGACGGTGTTACGGATGTTACGCCTCATTTTTTTGAGGGATGGCAAAAGGGAGAGGCATCGTTTTAGGTTAAAAATCTTTCACGCGATTGCCCTGGGGACTCAGCACCGACGACGTACAGGATGATTGCTTTCGATATACTCTCTGGCAGAGCTATGAACACCATTCTTACCCGGCAGGAAGGCGCGGTCTACGAGATCGTGCTTAACCGTCCCCAGAACCTGAATGCGCTGAATGACGAGATGATGTCTGATCTTGCGAAAGTGCTTCTGGAACTCGACCAGAATTCTTCTGCGCGCTGCGTGCTGCTGAAAGGCGCAGGCCAGAGCTTCATGGCCGGTGGCGACGTCAAACTGTTCCACCAGCAGATTCAGCAACCTGCCGGGCAGCGGAATGAGACATTCAAGCAGTTTGTGGGATTGCTGCATCCGGTGATTGACAAAATGGCTCATTTTCCTCTGCCTGTTGTGGCGGCCGTTCAGGGCGCGGTAGCTG
The DNA here is from genome assembly GCA_003223515.1 of Candidatus Angelobacter sp. Gp1-AA117. Classification (GTDB taxonomy): domain Bacteria; phylum Acidobacteriota; class Terriglobia; order Terriglobales; family Acidobacteriaceae; genus Angelobacter. The sequence goes on along the minus strand of QHVI01000099.1, from coordinate 5,126 downwards.
GTTTCGGCGTGAGCCTCACTATGCTTTGCGATTTTGTCATCGCCGCCGATGACAGCTTCTTTACGCTGGCCTATATCCATCTGGGCACTACGCCTGATGGCTCCTCTACATGGTTTCTTCCACGTCTTGTGGGCTTGCGGCGCGCCAAGGAGATTGCGTTGCTGGGCGATCGCATTCCGGCCGCGGAAGCGGTGAAACTGGGGCTTGCTTATAAGGTGGTGCCGCGCGCGGACCTTGATACTGAAGCCACAGCACTGGCTGTGCGTCTTGCCGCCGGCCCAACTCATGCGTACGGCAATACCAAGGCATTGCTGCATGCATCGTTCAGCCGCGACCTCATGGATCAGATGGACGCCGAAGTGACCAGCTTTGCCGAATGTGCTTCACGGGAAGATTTCACTGAAGGTGTCACGGCATTCGTGGAACGGCGCAAACCGAAGTTCACCGGCAAGTAAACATGGTTGCCGGGATGTGCCGCAATCCGTTCATCTGGTTATGGAACTAACAGAGTTGATCAATGAGTATCTGGCAATTGCGTAAATTCAAGCTGCTGAGATACGGAGCTTCAATACCAAATTACTCATTTACCCAATCTTGTATAATCCCTGCTGCCAGGGGGATAACATGAAAGCAAAATTTCCCGCGTTACTCCTGCTTCTCATCATGGCTGCCTATTCAGCAACAGCGAAAGAGACACATGCCACGATCGTGTATGACGATGTAGCGACAGAACTCAGCGGCGCGAATGAAGAGGCGAACCAGCTTTGGGTCACGAAGGCCGATCTGACGCGCGCAACCCGTTTTGAGTTGAAGCCCCAGGGCGCTTGCCAGGAGAAGCTCTGTTTCCCGATTCCTAAAGCGCGTAAGCAGGAATTCCTGCGAAATAATTCCGGGAAGAGCTGGTTCAATCTGACTGCTTTTGCGCAGCTTGTGCAGCAGCCAGTGGCGCATGATGCGGCACTTTCCACCTGGTATTTCGGTCTGCGCGCTGACCAGCGACAAACGCTAAATTCGTTGGAAGCGCCGAATTTTACGCTGCCGGACATCAACGGCAAGATGCATTCGCTCTCAGATTTCCGGGGCAAGAAGGTATTTCTGGTTACGTGGGCGTCATGGTGAGGGTGCCGCTTTGACCTGCCAGTTTGGCAGGCACTTTACCAGCAATTCAAAGACAAAAACTTCGAGATCGTCTCCGTGGCCCAGGATACCAATGGGGTGAAAGATGCCGGCAAGTGGATTACCGAGGCCAATCCGAAGCCGAGCTACACTGTGCTGATTGATGACAAGCATCTGGTCACCAAGCTCTACAACATGGTGAATGTGCCCACGGGAGTCTGGATCAATGAGCAGGGGAGAATCGCGCGTCCCAACGAAGTGGCATTTGCCGATGACCGTTTCAAGACTTTCACCGGCATGGACTCCACTCCTTATATCAATGCATTGAAAGACTGGGCAGAAAAAGGAGACAAGAGCGCATATGCCATGAACGAAGAGCAGTTGCGGCAGAAGCTGGCGACGAATGATCCCGGCATTGCCCTGGCTGCAGCGGAGTTCGGGCTGGGCGAGCAGCTCTACAAGTCGGGGCACCTCACGGAAGCCATTCCGCATTTCAAAGAGGCGCAGCGCCTGAATCCAAAGAGCTGGAACTACAAGCGGCAGGCATGGGCCTTGTCAGACTCAAAACGTGATTACGGCACCACGTTCAAAGATGAAGTGGATAAGATCGGTGGCAGCAAGGTGTATTACACGCCGCCTGATCTGCCAGCGGAGAAGAAACCGTAAGAAGAAATGGTGAATGAGTAAGTTGGTAATGAGTAAATGAACACCCGGTGATCCACTCATTCAAAGACAACTGCTATGTAGTCACCAGTTGATCGCTCAAGACACGGTCCAGCTTCTGTACCGAATCTTTCAAACTGCTCAAGCCGCTGAATTTTTCCTTGCTGGTCTGCAGGTCTGAAGCCAGACGAATAGCCAGTTGCGACATGGCGCGGATGCGTTCTTCGGTCATCAGGCAGGAAAGATCGCGCAGGTCGCCATCAAGCCAGCGTTCGACATGCCAACTAGTCTGTCGTATTTTGTTCACAGCATCCCGGAATTCGGTGAGCACCCCCCGGTCTACCATCCCGGCGCTTAACAGTTGCTCCAGCTTGTGGAGTTCGCCGGTGATTCGTGCTACCTGGCTTGTGATTTGTTTGTGAAAGGCATCATTGGCCTCTTTAATTGCAGAGTCCGTCATCCCGTCTCCTTACATCATGGGCCTTGAAGGTAAGGTACTAGGACTTTGGTGTTTACTCAAAATTACTTTTGTACTCATGTGCTTCTAAGGTAATGGTCTGTTTTTGGAGCATTTTGTTTCGGAAAGCACTCTGTGTTTCTTTTGCCGCTGATCAACGCTGATCAACGCTGAAAAGTCAAAACCTCAATCCAGGTAACACTGACTCAACAGATCACCACGGTCAAAGTCATTCATGCACAAGATCTGAAGTAAGCGAGAAGGATAAGAATCGGAAGACAAAGCTAAGAGCTGAATGGCTAAGAGCTAAAAGCTGCTCTTGTGCTATAAAAGTCAGTCATTTCAAGGAGCCTGATATGCATCGTGGTGTACGGCTGACGGCCGTTGTTCTTTTTGTTTGTCTTGGGTTTGCGGCGTTTGCGCAGAAGCGGTCGATGACCGAGAAAGATCTTTTCCAGTTCAACTGGATTGGCGATCCGCAAATTTCTCCTGATGGTTCCCGTGTAGCTTTCGTCAAGGTGACGGTCAACGACAAGAAAGATGGTTACGACACTTCCATCTGGAGCGTGTCTTTGCATGGTAACGAGCAGCCCTACCGCATGACCAATGGTAATCACGATTCGTCGCCGCGCTGGTCTCCAGATGGAAAATGGCTGGCTTTCATCCGCACCGCGGAGCCTTCTGCGATGCCGGCCGCCGCTGGTGCAGGAGCACGTCCGGCTGCGCCGCAGATTTATGTTCTGCCCATGAGCGGTGGCGAATCGTGGCGCGTGACCGATCTTCCGCGCGGTGCAAGTTCGCCAACATGGTCTCCGGACGGCAAGATGATTGCATTTGGCAGCACCACGTCCCCTGACGATCTGGCCAAACAGCGCAGCCACGGCCAGCAGAGCCCGGCTCCAGCAAAGACACCGAGTCCTGAAAAAGACGCGAAGAAAGATGACCAGCAGCCGGGCCAGAACACAGAAGAAGGAGGCAAGGCGCAATCTTCCGGCGCGACTGATGCCGAGCATGAGAGCGATGTGAAGGTCATCACCCGGGCGGTATATCGCATGAACGGCGCAGGCTATCTTGATCCCAAACATTCACAGCATGTCTGGGTAGTTTCTGTCCCGCAGAATTCAGAAGAGACGGTCAAACCCAGGCAACTTACCAGCGGCCATTTTGAGGAAGGCGGGATTTTCTGGTCGAAAGATGGAAGCCAGATTTATTTCACGACCACACGCGTGACAGAACCCTATTACGAGCTGCCGAAAACCGACTTCTATTCCGTTCCTGCTGCGGGAGGTGAGCCTGCAAAAGTATTGTCATTGAATATGGGGGTGCGGGACGTATCGCTCAGTCCGGACGGCAAGCGCATCGCCTTCTGTGCTTCCGTCAACGAGCCCGTGCAATCATATACAGAGCCGGACCTCTGGGTTGTCGACCTGAGTGCAGGCGCCAAGCCACGCAACCTGACCAGCAGTTACGACTTTGATATGTGCAGCGGCCTTGGTGGCGATCAAGGTGCTCCGCGTGCTGCAGGACAAGACGAGGTCGTCTGGACTCCGGACGGCAGCGCTCTCATCGCCACTACCGCAAAGCAAGGCAAGGCGAACCTGGTGCAGGTGGATATCGCCTCAGGAAAAATTGCTGAGGTTACCAGCGGCAACCAGGCGGTAGAAAAATACCGGGCGGCGCATGACGGGTCGAAATTCGTTCTGCTGATCTCGACACCTGTGAACATTGGCGATCTCTTTGTACTGGAGCGCCGCGCAGAAGCTCCTCCGGTGCAGCTTACACATATAAATGACAAGCTGCTTTCACAGCTCAATATCACTCCGCCGGAAGAGATCTGGTACAACAGCTTTGACGGCAAGCGCGTGGAAACCTGGATACAGAAGCCCCCGGATTTTGATCCGGGGAAGAAGTATCCGCTCATCCTTAATATTCACGGCGGACCTCATACCGCATACGGCTACATCTTCGACCACGAAATCCAGTGGATGGCCGCGAAAGGATATGTCGTTCTGTATCCGAACCCGCGCGGCAGCACCTCGTACGGACAGGAGTTCGGCAACATCATTCAGTATCACTATCCTGGCGATGACTTCAAAGACCTGATGACCGGCGTGGATGAGGTCATCAAGCGCGGCTACATCGATACAAAGAAACTGGGCGTCACCGGCGGCAGCGGTGGCGGCCTGCTCACGAATTGGGTGATAGGACATACGGATCGGTTTGCTGCGGCGGTGGCGCAGCGCGATATCGCGAGCTGGGCTGATTGGTGGTATACCGCCGATTTCACCCTGTTCCAGCCTTCGTGGTTCAAAGCCCCACCTTTCCAGGATCCGCAGGATTACGTGAACCGCTCACCGATTACATATATCCAGAACGTGAAGACGCCGCTGATGCTGGTGCTGGGTGAAGCTGATTACCGCACGCCACCGGGAGCAGGAGGCGAACAGATGTTCCGGGCACTGAAGTTCCTGAAGAAGCCCGTGATCATGGTGCGCTTCCCCGGCGAATCGCATGAGCTTTCGCGTTCCGGGCAACCCTGGCACCGCATTGAGCGTTTGCAGCACATCGTGGGCTGGTTTGATAAGTACCTGATGGGCATGCACAAACCTGAGTATGACGAGGTCATGGGCGGCGAGATCAGCGTGAAGCCCAATGAGATACCGGGGAAGACGCAGCCGCCGTCTGTTAACGGAGACGACGACTAGCTGTTTATCGGGCTCTGTAGCAGAATCTGTGGGCAAAAGGGCCGTGGAAAAGACGCGTAGTGGAAAAGTCTAAAGGCGGGACTTTCCCACTACGCTTGGAAATACCGCAAGAGCAGCGGGATTTCCACTTTTCCACCGCCCCGACAACGGCGGGTTAACTTTCCGATTTCGCTGCCCTCAAAAAC
>QHVI01000098.1 GCA_003223515.1 Candidatus Angelobacter sp. Gp1-AA117 | reverse complement strand
TTTTCATACGAAGCGCTTAGAGGAACTCGGTCTGAAGGTACTCACGACACCCATGGCGGCATAGGGATTTTCAGGGCAGGGCAGAGAAAGCAGAGGTTGCAGAGGAATTGAAAAATGACCTCAGATATCTGTCTCTATGTCTTTTCTCTGCTCAGAAGTTGAAGAGAATCGACAGCCGCTTTTCTTCAAGTCTTCCTCTGCGTTCTTTGCGCCCTCTGCCCTAAAAATAGCTGCCCTAAAAATAGCTGGGTGCTTACGGTGGATACCTTAACCCGAAGCGCAATTTTCATGTTTTCTGGGTGGGACGTTAGTCCCATGTCCGACTGCGGTAAATCCTGCGCTGTATCTGCTCGGATTGCGTTTGAGGTTGGCGAAGATGTTCAGGGGCTGAGTGCTGACTGCTATGCGAACCATCTCTTCTGCTGCTGAAATGACGGCTCTCAGCCGTGAGATTCATCGAAGCGGCAAGCACCTGGGATTTGTGCCTACCATGGGCGCGCTGCATCAGGGGCATCTCTCGCTCGCGCGCACCGCCCGTTCCCAATCCGATGTAGTGGTGGTTTCCATTTTTGTGAACCCCAGACAGTTCGGCCCCAAAGAGGATTTTTCCAAGTATCCGCGCAGCTTTGAGCAGGACTCTGCGCTGCTGCAGGCGGAGAAGGTGGATTACATCTTCGCTCCTTCGGTGGAAGAGATGTACCCACAGGGCGCTACCTCCTGGGTGAAAGTAGAGGAGATCAGCGACCGGCTGGATGGCCGCTCCCGTCCCGGACACTTTCATGGCGTCACCACGGTGGTCTCGAAGCTGTTCAACATCATCCAGCCGGATCTTGCCTTCTTCGGACAGAAGGATGCGGCGCAGGTTGCTATTGTCCGCAAGATGGTTCGTGATCTGAACTTTGATGTGCGTATCGTGGTTTGTCCTATCGTGCGCGAGCAGGATGGACTGGCCATGAGCTCCCGTAATGTCTATCTCTCGCCGGAGCAGCGCAAGCAGGCAGTCATCCTCTACCGTGCATTGATGCGTGTGCAGACCCTGGCCGATCAGGGAGAAAGCGATGCGGCAAAATTAATGGCCGCCGGGAAACAGGTGATCGCGGAAGAACCGGCAGCGAGGCTGGATTATTTTGAAATCGTCAATTCTGACACACTCGAACCGGTGCGCAACATATCGCATGGGGCGCTGGTGGCCGTAGCAGCACACGTTGGCGCGACGCGGCTGATCGACAACATTATGTTGATGGGACCAGGCCAGGCCAAAGTGGGTGGATGATTCTCGGCCTCTCTGCAGTCTTTTTATTTTTTACGTTCCTTGAATCCATCCAATTTCCATTTCTCTGTTTTTTGGCGGCGTGGGAAGATGCAAAGCATATGAGTTCCCTTATCTTCGCTTTCTTGATAAACGGCTGCAATGCCAACGAAATTGGTATCTGAATCTAGATGAGGACGCGCATCAGTGACAACTGTAGAACTAAACACCTCTAGAGCCCGTTTGAGATCTGCCTGGCGCACATTCGGACTTTCATATTTCTCCGTTATGTGAATATGCCTTTCCGTCATTCTGACTTTAAAAATGCTAAGTGGTGTCACTTGTGATATACGCAACCAAAATGCCTGCTCCGAAACGTCATAAGTCTTATATCCATGCAGTAGATATGATGGCAATCCCAGCAATTTGGCTATTCTTAGATCTGATCTGAGCCAAGCTGCTGGCATCAATAAGCTTGCCGCAAAGAGATCACACCATTTTTCAACAACAGAAGATCTAGATTGCGTACCGCATGCGAGGGGGTTATTTACCTGCTCCAGTCGGAGCATCCAGTGTCCCAACTCATGAGCAATCGTATATCGTGTTCTCCGTCGATTTCCGTGGGCAGCTACAATAATCTCGGCTCCGTGTGCGCCTAGATCGACAAGATAGCCATCCCCATCCAACACTTCTCGGACCAGCGCAAGATCAGACCACAATGAAATCACGCGATCGAGGTCGACTGCTGGTTTGTGCTGACCTGTTCGGTAAAGTAAATCTGTAGAGAGAGCTTCTGCATTTGGCAGAGCCACAGTTTTCGCGCGATCGAGGGACACAAAACTAATCTCCTTCGAGGCTGTCAATCATCCGGAGCAATATTCTGCGCAAAATCCGGTTGCGGTCTTTATCGCTAATCGGTGAGAAACGAGCAGACAACCGCCCTTGTGCCCAACTCTCGAGAAATGCAACAAGAGTTTCGCCCAAATCGGGTTCAACCAAATCAGCAACCGTTGTATTTAGCAGGGTCGCAATTCTTCGCAAGAATGTCAGGCTTGGATCCGCAAGTCGATCGGTAGATTCTTCCATTTGCTGCAAATGCTCCACTGTCAATTCGGGGATAGCTTTTGCTACGTCCGATCTCGTTAAGCCAAGCTCTTCCCTCAGCATACGGATTTTGTTTCCTACAATATTAGCGTCATATTGGGAAAATGCCATCTTTCGCTGCTCGAGCAGGGGGCGAAGTTCCAATAAGCAATCTTCAAGTTGTCGTTCGAGATCTTTTAGGCTTTTGTAAGCGAGTTTGATCTTCAAAGATGGGATGCCAGTGATCATCCTGCTCACATGGCTTTCCTCATGTGCAACTAACAATATGGGTATGAGAGATGAATAGGCAAAGCCGAGTTCTTCACCTGCTCCCGTGCTGGGAAAATGACAGAGATGGATTAGCAAATCAGAATGCAGCACACGTTCACGGTCAATTTGAAATACCTTCGAATCTGCAACATCCGGATTTTTTTGAGGATCTGTTCCCCCCTTGCGAGGTTCGTACAAATCGATATGGTGCGATTTGCAAACTTCCGCAATTAAATCGGATATCGTAAATACAACCTCGCGTTGCTCATCTGTAAGACCGGTAAGAGCTGAGGCAAGATAGGCATTGAGCGGCAACGGGGACGGTCGTGACCGGAACAAAACGATCTGCCCCTTCGGCTCATCACGGGTGCCAGATCTCAAGCTCTTTGGGGCTGATGTATCCATTCCAATGGAGTATTTGTCGAGCCTCTCGACAAATTCGCCCGATGTTACTTTGGAAAAGTGCTTTTCAATCAAATTGAGGGCAGCCTCTGGCGATGTGTTCAAGGGGACCTCTCGCTTTCTGTCCAATGTGCAGTAATTAAACCTGTATCCCGAACCGCAATTTGGACATGTGAGCGGTCGAAAAGGGCTGAATTTGGAAATACCGGCACGCCTTCACTAAACGCTGCACGCACGGCTCTAACCACCTGCGCATTCTCACCCAGAATGACTACAGCATAGTTTATCACCTCTCTATCAAGCCTGTGGCCCCCAGCCGTTTGTCTGGGCAGTGGCAATCCTGCTTCTTTCATTTTGCTTAAAAAGCCATCGTAAGCTGCCGCGAGAAAGCGCGCCCACTTGATGTCTAGAAGATCCATCCAGTCACGCATTTCAATCGTTGCTCCAATGACTGCAGCGTTGCGTCCGTGGATCTTGCGGGCCCATTCCCAAGCACGCTGTGGCGCATCTTGAAAAAAATACACGCCATCCCCGAGCCAATCGTAATCATTCATACTGGCTTTGAACCCATGGTGCGCGATTGTAGAAGCAGCACTCATGCTCGTTCCGTGATACCCAATCACGGTGGGGGGGATTATTACTTCTGAGCGATCCAATTCATCTCCCAGCAGTCTTGGTTAAAGTCCAATACTGCATTAACCGTTCCTTAATATGGACTGAATTGGGGGAGCGTAGTCAAGATACGCCAGAGAGGCGCTTAATCCAAGAGATAAATCTCCTTCGTCAGCGACATTCATAGTCAGAAGCAATTCCACGATGTTCAGTGGAAGCTCAGGGCCGACGCATATAAATTCGATTTCGAGCCGCGCAGGCATCTAATCGCTCTTGAAGCAGCGAGTTTAAGTTGATCCTCCACAAATGGAGCACAAATGACAGGCTTCTCGGTCCCATTGGTGCTGGTTTGAATTGCCAAAGCAGGCCCAAGCGAACCGAAACAGTAATCTTACACTCAGAAAATTTATATGCGTCGGCCCTGAGTGGAAGCTCCAGGGCAATCGCATGAAAACTTTTTAACGCGCCAAAGTCCGGTATTTGAGGAGTTGAATGGCAGTCTCAACGGTGTGAGGCTGGATTTTAAGTGCCAAAGAACCTCTCAGCCGTGGATGTTGAACCATATTCAACAACATTAGCTCCGGTATGAACCCGCAATCAGATGGAAAATTCTTTCATGCGATTGCCCTGGTGGAAGCTCCTTCCATCGGATCCCGGCGTTCACTTCCTGCTTACTCTAGTCGCCCACCTTCCCGATACGCCTGGCTAGGTAGCCACAGTGAAGAGTGCGGCTGCTGGCTTTTCACTCGCGGCAAGCCCTTTCGTGATTGCCTCTGTGCGTTCGGTGGTTAAGATTTCGATTGCGGCTCGGCTTACAGACATTATTAATGATTATGATTGAGTTGTTTCCCCCGTGCTCCTCGTTCTTTGCGGCGGTAGCCGGTTTGCTTACCCGAGATGAACAGGCTATCCGCAATCAAATACCGCAGCGGCATCTCGGCAGATTTGGTGATGCCGATGCGCGATGTGACAGTTACATTTCCTGTTTTGAATCCATCATCCACCACCTGAAGATCGGAATCAGGTGAGAGCATATCTTTTGCGTTGTCGTGCTGGCGCGTGATGTCCAGCGCCTCGCAGAGCTTGCCTGGGCCGCTGGCCAGCTTCTGCAGATTGCGTGATGATTTCAGATCAAGATCCTGCATCTGCCGCGCCTTCGCCATGGCCGCGATTCCCGCAATCGGTTCCAGGGCGCGAATCAACACGCATCCGGCATCGCCTTCAGGCATGCAGGAGATATTCAGGCAGTAATACACACCGTAAATGAAATACACATAGGCGTAGCCGGGAGGGCCGAAGATAACATCGTTGCGGGCGGTGCGTCCGGCAGCAGCATGAGCAGCGGCATCGTCGGCGCCCAGATAAGCTTCAATTTCCACGATGCGTCCAGCCAGCACCTTGCGGCCCTGTCTGCGGAGAATGATCTTGCCCAACAACTCTGGAGAGACCTCACGGGGATCACGATTGAAAAAACTGCGGCGCAGCAGCCGGGCTTTGTCGAGTTTGAATTCAGTCATCAGGGGTGCTGTGAGATGGAGAGCACGTTGCCATCGGGATCTTTGAACCATGCCACACGCGCACCTCCGGGAGCATTCCAGATGGCATGCTGATCCTGCGGCATCCACGGATATTTCTGGAACTCCACTCCGCTTTTCTGCAGCGCTTGGACCTTATCTTCTATATCTGTAACTTCCCAACCAAGGATGGTGAACTGCGGAGGCTCCCAATCCTGCACTTTGACCAGCCGCAGCATGTTGCCATTGGCATCAAACACCAGGGCGAAGCCGTCATCGCTGACGAACTTCAAACCCAGAGTACTCTCATAAAACTTTTTGGCGGGCGCAGCATCCCTGATGGGAATAAAGGCGATGATTTTGTTGTTGGCGAGCATGGTCGTTCCTCCTGAAAAGAGCACTTGGCCCAGAGGATTGGGTAAATGGGTAAATTTGAAGATGTAAGACAGATTCTTAACTTACCCCATCACCAAGTATTCATTTACCCGATGATCTTAATTTGCTTGAGACTCCCTGGATTTTGATTTTTCCGTGATCCACTCATTTACCGTGCGTTCCAGGATGTCCAGGGGAACAGCGCCTGATCCCAGCACTACGTCGTGAAACTCCCTGAGATCGAACTTATCACCGAGTTGCTGGCGGGCGCGGGCACGCAACTCTTTGATCTTCAATTCACCTGTTTTATAGGCCAGGGATTGTCCCGGCCAGGCAATATAACGATCGATCTCGTTGACGATATCCAACTCCGTCTTAGGGGCGTTATCCATGAAGTACTGGATGGCCTGTTCGCGGCTCCAATGCTTGGCGTGAATACCGGTATCCACTACCAGCCGCACCGCTCGCCACATCTCGTAGGTAAGCTGGCCGAATTTGGAATAGGGATCATTGTAAAGATGCATGTCATCACCCAGCGATTCGGCGTAGAGCGCCCAGCCTTCGACAAAGGCCGTGTACCCTCCAAAACGGCGGAACTTGGGCATTTCTCCCATTTCCTGTGCGCGGGCGATCTGTAAATGGTGTCCGGGAACCGATTCGTGCAGCGTAAGCGCCATCATTTCCCACTTGGGGCGGGTCTCTGGTTTATAAAGATTGACAAAGTAGGTGCCGGCGCGGGAGCCATCGGGCGCGCCTTCACGATAATAGGCGGCAGTGGTATCCGGAGCGACGGCTGCAGGGATTTCCTCCACGCCATAGGGCTGACGGGGCAGCGTCCGGAACATCCTGACGAGGTTAGGGTCGATGGTTTTGGCGACGACCTTATACGCTTCAAACAGTTCTTCAGGAGTCTTATAGAAGAACTGCGGATCTGTCCTCAGAAACTTGAAATACTGATCCCGTGTGCCCTTGAAACCGGTCTGCTGCATGATCTGCTCCATCTGGGCACGAATGCGCGCCACTTCACGCAAGCCAATCTGGTGTACCTGCTCCGGAGTGACATCTGTCGTGGTGTAGTGGCGGACGAAGAAGGCGTATAGCTCGTCTCCATGAGGGAGTTGCCATGCGCCAACCTGGTCATAGCAGGCCGGCAGGTATTCATTGACGAAGAATTCCTTGAACTTTTTGAACGAAGGGACAATCTGCTGTTCAATGGCTTGCGTGGCCGCAGCCTTCAGCCGTTGCTGATCAGCAGGCGCGATCTCACCGGAGAAGCGCTCAAAAGGTTTGTAGTAGCCGCTCTTTGTGGGATCGGAAACGATTTGCGCGTCTATCTGCGCCGGAATGCGCTGCATAATGACCTTGGGATGCACCATGCGTTCCTTAATCCCCTGGCGCATGAGCGCGACAGTCTGGTCCATGTGCTGGGGGAAGGTCCGCAGGCGCGCAATCCAATCCTCATAATCTTTTATCGTCTGGAACCGCAGCGCGTCAGATAGCTCAAAGCTGGTCTGGATGCCTCCGCGCTGGTTCAAGGGGAGCAGGAACCAATGCCATTTGTATTCGCCTGTGCTCTCTTCGTAATGCTTTTTGAAGAGATCATAGTTAAGCTGGTCGGCGGCAGAGAGGTTCGCACGGTTGATCGTCCCCAGATGCGCCAATACCCCTTCATTGTGCTGGTTGCGCCGGGCATGAGCTTCCAGGCTGGCATCCGTCCAGCGGTCATTCCAGCGGCGATCTCCCAGAGTTGAAGCCTGCTCGGGATGCTGCTGCATGTCATAGTCCCACTCGGAAGCAAACAGATCATGCAGGGCTTTGGAATCCGGGGATTGTGGTTTTCCGCTTTGCGCCCACACAGTCAGACTGGAAAGAAGGAGAAGGAATATCCAAAAGCGCATAGGGAAGTTATAGCAGAGTGGGCAAAATCTCCTACTCTGAAAACAGGCTTCTACACTCAGGGCATGTACCTGAGTTCCCCATTTTGGTACTGCTCCACGCCCAAGCTCTTGCATCTAAGACTATGGGAGAACCCTGTCTGAAGTGCAGTCATGAAGGAGCTGCCAATTTATGATCATGCGTAAATCTGTTGTATTCACAATGCTATTGCTGTGCTCGGCATTGCTGGCCAGTGCGGCCACTGTTCCTGCCGGAACGAAAGTGACGGTGCGGATGGGCGCAGAGCTGAGTTCCGGGACCGCCAAAATAGGCGATACCTGGAAAGGCACGCTGGCCAAAGATGTAGTGGTTGACGGCAACACCGTTGCCAAAACTGGTGACGAGGTCACCGGCAAAGTTACTAACGTAAAATCCAGCGGGCGACTGCATGCTCCCGGCCAACTGAGCCTGCGCCTGACCTCCATCAATGGTGAGCCCGTTCACAGCAGCCTCTATGCCCGCCAGGGGAAGAGCCATACCAAGAGCAATGCCACCAAGATCGGCGGCGGCGCGGCGGCTGGAGCTCTGATCGGCGCGATTGCCGGAGGCGGCAAAGGCGCAGCCATCGGCACACTGGCCGGCGGCGCGGCAGGCACTGGAGTAGCTGCTTACACGGGAAAAGAAGAAGTAGTGATTCCAGCCGAAACCCCGATGACTTTCACCATCACCGGAGGAACGGCGTCAGCTACGCACAAGAAGAAGTAGTCGTTTGTGAGTTTGAGATCGCAGGGGGGCATCAGTATGCCTCCCGCGAACTTTTCAGGAACTCTCGGTTTATTCAGAATTTCTTCCGCAGGCTAAGTTCATACGGTCAGCCGAGCCGCGCTACCGGTGGGCTGGATTGAATAGCCTGTGAGTCGTGGCCCCAACGAAATCTGTAACCCGCGTTGGAGCGCGCCTCAAAAGCGCGTCTCAAAGACGTAACATGCTACGTCTTTACGCAGCGTTCTATCATTCCTCTACGGCCATTTTTGAGCTTTCAGTGCCGCCAGCGCGGCTGCTGCGTGCTCGTCAGCCTTAATTCCAGAGATGATGCCGGCGATCTTTCCCTCTGGGCCGATCACAAATGTGGTCCGCTCAATTCCCATGTACTTCCTGCCGTACATGCTTTTTTCCTTGAGCACGCCAAATTGTTTGGCTACCGTCTTGTCTATATCCGAGAGCAGGGAAAACGGGAACTTGTATTTCTCCTGGAACTTTTTCTGTGCCGAGGGTTTATCTGGAGAGATGCCCAGCACGACCGCTCCGGCCTTCTCGAACTTCGGGTATGCGTCACGGAACCCGGACGCCTCGGCCGTTCAACCGGAGGTATTGGCTTTAGGATAAAAAAACAAAACCAGGGGCTTTCCGCGATAATCTTTAAGAGAGACGGTTTTGCCCTCTTCATTGGAAAGCGCAAAATCCGGAGCTTTATCATTTATTTCCATGATGGCAACTCGCATTCAGACTAACTTGCATTTATATCGTAGAAGCTGGTTTCCAGCCAGTATGTGCATTCTGGTGGTATGTGTTGGACTGGCTGCGGCCGCTCAGGTGTATCAACATCGCAACGCCCACAAGCTGCGGGCCACCGGATTGCTGGAACTCACCACTGACAATTCCGGCAATGTGACCAGCCGGATTATTCCCATCACCATCCTCGACAATGGACGGTTTTACGACGCCAGCATCTATCAATCGCGGCCCCGGCCTATGGCTCTTGGGAACGGGGTAGTGTATGAAGCGCAGAAATCCGGTGTTGCTGTTGGCTATGTGACGATCTATACCGGTGAGCGCGCCCAAGGCTCATGGATAGCCACTGGCCGCTGGCAGTCGGTGACTCAGGTGGCCGCGACACCGCCTCCTGCTCCAGCACCTGTGAACCCCGGGGATGACCGGCCCATTCTGCATCGTGGTGGAGAGCAGCAGCCTGCCCAGCCTCCGCAGCCGCAGGATAATAATCGTCCGGTGTTGCAGCGCAAGAATCTGGACTCTGAACCCTCGGCGCAGCCGGAAGGTTCTGCCGGGGAGCCTCAGGAGGACTCCGATCGTCCTGTATTAAGAAGGCGCACCCCTGCCAGCGAACCAAATCCTTCTCCTAGCCCGACGCCTGCACCGAATTCTTCTACGCAGCCGGCCCAACCACCGGCACCGCTGCACCCCCGGCTTCCCATGACGCCAGGAACGCAGACCCTGGTTGCAATTTCGGATGCGCAGCCGGGCGAGAACCGCTCTTTTGAATATCCGTGGCGTCCGGGGGAAGAGCAGCAATTGCAGGCCAAGATGATGAAGCTGGCGCTGGCGCAATTACCCGATGAGAGTTCCCTGCCGAATCAACGCGGGCTCACGAATATAACCATGCGGTCATTTGATCTCGATCTGAGTAATGAAGCCGTGGTGGTCTTCCAGGCGGAAATTCCCGGAGCTTACCTGACAAAAGGGAATAAGGCTGCACCGGGAAAATTCATCTCGAGATACATCATGCTGATTGCACGCACAGATGCTGAAGGCAATCCACAAAGGCTTGCCATCAGCGTCACGGATTCTTCGCAGTTAGACATCGCTCCCCGTCTGGAATTCATTGACGCGGTCGATGTAGACGGCGATGGACTCGGGGAATTGCTTTTCCGTGAGTATGGAGCCGACCAGAAGAGCTACATTATCTACGGCATAGGCCACGGCACTGTGACCAAGGTTTTCGAGGGAGCGACTCAATCACTGAAGTAGAATCCAGATACTCACAATTGCCAAAAATTGCCATAATTTGTAATTGCCATAATTGAAGACAACTTCAATTCTGGCAGTTTAGCGGTTATGGCAATGTGGCATCGTCATGGCTGTTTCTCGTTTGAAATTTCCTGCTCTGACCCGCTAAGATTACTGGCCGACATTCCATAAGAAAGGTGCTTTCTTCCATGCGCAAGGCATTCTCCGTTCTGCTCTCGTTGTTTCTTTTCTCAGTCCTTCAGCTTTTCGGTCAACAGGATTTCAGCAAGATAGAGATTAAAGTGCAGAAGGTCTCGGGTACGGTCTATATGCTTGAAGGAGCGGGCGGAAATATCGGAGCGTCAGTAGGCGAGGACGGTATTGTGGTAGTAGACGATGAGTTCCTGCCGCTGGCAAACAAGATTGAAGCAGCCCTGAAAGGCATTACGGATAAACCGGTGAAGTTCGTCCTCAATACGCACTGGCACGGCGACCATACCGGCGGCAACCCTCATTTCGGCGAGAAAGCGCCCATCATTGCGCAGGAAAATGTTCGCAAACGCCTGGCCAGCGGCGGCAAGACCCGTTTTGGCGATACACCGCCGGCCCCCAAAGTCGCTTTACCCGTCATTACATTTGAAGACAACGTGTCTGTCCATCTGAACGGTGAAGACATTCATGCCATTCACGTTGCCAATGGCCATACCGATGGCGACAGTATCATTTTCTTCCCGCAGTCCAAGGTAGTCCACATGGGCGATGATTTCTTCAATGGCGGCATATTTCCGTTTATTGACCTGGATAGCGGAGGCAGTGTTCAGGGGATGATCGCCGGAGGAGAAAAGGTGCTGGCGGAAGCGCCCGACGATGTGAAGATTATTCCCGGTCACGGACCACTCGGCACCAAAGACGATCTGCGCAAATTCGTCACGATGCTTAAGGAGACTTCAGCGGCAGTGCAGGCCGGGATCAAAAAGAAAAAGACTCTTGCCCAGTTGAAGCAAGAGAAAGTTCTCGCCCAGTGGGATTCTTACGGACAGGGCTTCATCAAGACGGATGTGTTCATCGAGATCCTCTACGACAGCCTGACGAAGAAGCTTTCCGGCCCGCAGAACTCGCATGGGCACTTGAGCCATTGATGGAAATTACGAGACCAGCCGGCAAGTCTCATCCGGCTGGTCTCGCTAAAAGTGCTCAGGCCAGCGCTTTGCACTTCTTTATGATCAACAAGTTGTCCTTCATCAGCCTGACGAATAGCGGCTTTTATCCTCTTAATTTGCCATTCCTGAACTTCAAGGTAAGCTGTTACGGCTTCATTGAGCAGGTAAGTTCGATCCCGGTCAAGGGCTTCGGCCAGCGCATCAAGCGCTGTGACTTTATCAGAATCCAACCGAAAGCTGATGGTCTGCTTATCCATAATGTGGATATTACGTTGTATTACAGGATAATACAATTCATTGCCGACCCTTACAAATGAGCGGTGTGCCCGGTGGGTTGCCGTTTGCGTACTTTGCGTCTTTTGCGGTAAAAACATGCACACATACCCTATGAAGACCGCCAAACTGTTCCTGCTCATTTTTGTCCTTGTAACTGCTGCCGTTTCTCAGGAGCGGCCTGTCATCATTCAAACCGGCACGCTTCTCGATGGACGCGGGCATGCCCTGCGCGACATGCAGATCGTGGTGCAGGGGGGCAAGATCCTGCGGGTGGAGAAAGCCAGCGGCAAGGCTGACTACAACCTGCGCGGCATGACGGTGCTGCCCGGCTGGATTGACGTTCATGATCACATCACCTGGCACTTTGGCCCGAATGGGCGGGCTGAAGATAAAAGCGAGACTCCGGCGCAGGGCGCTCTGGCTGAGGCGGCCAATGCGTGGAGCACACTGATGGCGGGCTTCACCACCATCCAGAGCCTGGGATCGCCAGAGGACCTCGATCTGCGCGCCGCCATCAACACAGGAGCACTGCCTGGACCGCGAGTGTTGACTGCTGTGCGCCCCATCGCTGACCCGAAGCTCACGCCTGAGCAGATTCGCGATGCGGTAAGAAAGCTCAAAGCGGATGGGGCAGACGTGGTGAAAATCTTTGCCTCAAAGAGTATTCGCGAGGGCGGCGGACAGACGCTCAGCGATGAGCAACTGCAAGCTGCCTGTGGGGAAGCCAGGGCACAGGGACTGCGTAGCGTCGTTCATGCATATCGCAGCGCGGTAAGCGCCTCCGCCAGAGCCGGATGCACTCAGGTAGAACACGGCACTTTTGCCACGGATGACGATCTGCGCAGCATGGTTGAACATGGAACCATCTTCGATCCGCAAGTTGGCCTGGTGATCCACAATTACCTCGACAATAAGGCGAAGTTCCTGGGTATCGGCAATTACAACGAAGAAGGCTTTGCCAAAATGCGGGAGGTGCTGCCGCTGAACCAGGAGATGTTCAAACGCGCACTCGCAACCAAGGGACTGAAGATTGTTTTTGGAACTGACGCGGTTGCGGGCGCACATGGACACAATGCGGAAGAGTTCATCTATCGTGTACAGGATGGCCAGGATCCGATGGACGCCATGGTGGCTGCCAATTCCCGCGCTGCCGAGTCGCTTAACCTTCAGAACCAGATCGGTGCCATTGCTCCAGGCATGCAGGCGGACATCATTGCGCTGGATGGCGATCCGCTGAAGGACATCACGGCAGTGCGACGCGTGGTGTTCGTGATGAGAGGCGGGAAAGTCTACAAAAACCAGGCGGCCAGCCACTGAGCGGGAGATCTGAGAATCGGGTCATCGGTCATCGGGTCATCGGGTCATCGGTCATTGGAACCCCAGCGCGTTCTAAAACCCTCTGCAGGACAAGCATATCTCCTACCTAACGCGCGTTAGAAGCCCCACGGAACGTATGAGAACTTTTTAAAAATCCCACCTTAGAGAAGCCAACCTCCATCTGCTGCTCAGCTTTCTTATTGAGCAGCTAACACCAATCTCAACTCCCCTGGTAGAGGAAACTATGTTCAAGAGCGTGCGCGCTGCCAGTATCTTCCTACTCTGCTTCTGCCTGGCCCTGATGGGTTGCGGCGGAAGCACTACCACTTCCAGTTCTAACCCAACAGCCCCAGGCAATGGCAACAATCCCGGCGGAAATGGCGGAACGCCGCCTAGTAATGCCTCTGAAACCCTGTATGAAGCATTTAGAAGCCTTGACAACACTTCGTCTGGCATCCGGGCATTCAATATTGATTTGAATAACGGCACTTTAAGCCAGCTTCCCGGCTTTCCTTTGAGCGGCCCATTTGAGGGGCTTTCCGCCGCTCCTGCGGGAAATCTCCTCTTTAACTTTCACGGAGACAATACATCGCCGGCCACAACGGCTTACCAGATCAACCCTTCTTCCAAGGCGCTCTCGCAAAGCAGCGACAATCCCGGCATAGGCGGGTTCATGGTCTTTCATCCGAACAACAAGTTTGTTTATGTGCTTGATACGTTTAGAAATACGCTTTCGGGGTTTGCATTTGATGCTTCCGGGCATCTCTCGCCATTGGCCGGGTCTCCGTATTCGACGGCTGGAGCACGGCTGGATACGCTGGATCTTTCGCCCAATGGCCGCTTCCTCTATGTGGCCAGCAATAACCAGAACAGCGTGGTCGGCTATTCAGTTGATCCCTCTTCCGGCGCTCTGACTGTATTGCCTGGCATGCCAATGCAGGTGAGGACGTTCACACCTTGTGATTGCCCACGCAAAGATCCGGCAGGCATTGTGCTGAAGTTCAGTGCGGACAACCAGGACCTTTTTATTGACGATGCGGGCGATGGCTTCCTCTCCAGCTATTCTGTCAACCAGAGTTCCGGCGCGATCACCAGGGTTATAACAGTTCGGGATCGGCAGGGCACTACGAATATGGTAGTTACACCCAACAATAAGTTTCTTTATGATGCGGGTTCCGGGAGCGCCGGCGGCGACATCCGCGGATTTGTGATTGGGCCAGGAGGAGCACTGTCGCCAATGGCATCAGGTTTTGCCGTTCCCCTTGGACCCGAAACCTTTGTCATCACGGCAATCCTCCTTGATCCCAGCGGACGCTTCCTGTATCAGGGGAATAATAGCGCAAGGTTATCCGGCTACGTGATTGACCAGAACACCGGCAATCTCTCGCCCAACGGACCAATCATTACAGATAACATTCCAATCAGTATGGTTATTGTGAAGTGAGTTGTGCTGAATGAAAAGCGCAGCAGGTGAATCCTGCTGCGCTTTTTTGAGAATGAAAGAAATTCTTATGGACCGCAGCCGCCCTCGGCCAATGTCACTTACTTTGCACATTCGAGCATGAATTTAAGAGAATTTTCGCATGGGCGGGCGGCAGCGGGGCAGATTCCTCCGCCCTACTCACGCGCTGAAGAAAACGCGCGTGAGCTTAACGGGCGTTCGGAATGACATCTCTCATTGGGATACAGCATGGTGTCCCTAAAGTAAGTGACATTAGCCGCCCTCGGCTGTGCGGACCACATTAGCAGGACGTAAATTCCTCCGTACCCGATTGTCGAACTTAATACCAATTTGTAGTTGGTGCTATCTCTTTCCTACCTGGGGCTTGCCATGGGCGGCGGCGGCCGCGTGCTTCTGTTCCGAAGTAGGCGCAGGAGGTTCAGGGGCAAGAGTCCGCAGCCCTAATACCTTGCGCAATTCGCCTTCGAGTTTTTCGGCAATATCTTTGTTTTCTTTCAGGAACTGCTTGGCATTTTCGCGTCCCTGGCCAATGCGTTCGCCTTTGTAGCTGAACCATGCTCCTGATTTTTCCACCAGGTTCTTGTCTACGCCGAGGTCAATCAGGTCGCCTTCGCGGGAGATACCTTCGCCATACATGATGTCAAACTCGGCTTCACGGAAGGGTGCAGCGGTTTTGTTCTTAACAATTTTGACCTTGGTGCGTGAACCGGCTACAACATCGCCATCTTTAATGGCGGCAATGCGCCGGATGTCTACCCGTACCGAGGAATAGAACTTGAGGGCGCGTCCGCCGGTGGTAGTTTCGGGGTTGCCGAACATTACGCCGATCTTTTCGCGAATCTGGTTGATGAACACCAGGCAGGTGCGCGATTTGGAAACGATGCCGGTCAGCTTGCGCAATGCCTGCGACATAAGGCGCGCATGAAGTCCCATGTGGCTGTCGCCCATTTCACCTTCGAGTTCGGCGCGCGGCACCAGCGCGGCCACCGAGTCGATGATCAACACGTCGATGGCATTGGAACGCACCAGCGCTTCCGCAATGTCCAAAGCCTGCTCGCCGCAGTCGGGCTGAGAAACCAGAAGATTATCCACGTCTACGCCGAGCTTTTTGGCATAAATAGGATCGAGCGCGTGCTCGGCATCGATGAAAGCAGCCATGCCGCCCTGCTTCTGGGCTTCCGCAATCACCTGCAGGGCCACGGTAGTTTTACCGCTCGATTCCGGCCCGAAGATCTCAACCACGCGACCGCGGGGAAAGCCGCCCACGCCCAAAGCTGAATCAAAGGAAATAGAACCGGTAGAGATCACGGAGATGGGAACAATGGCTTCCTTGCTTCCCAGGCGCATGATCGAGCCTTTTC
Source organism: Candidatus Angelobacter sp. Gp1-AA117 (assembly GCA_003223515.1). GTDB lineage: Bacteria > Acidobacteriota > Terriglobia > Terriglobales > Acidobacteriaceae > Angelobacter. The sequence goes on along the minus strand of QHVI01000098.1, from coordinate 10,617 downwards.
CGAACTGTTTTTCAATCTGTGACAGCGCCAGATCAATTGCTTTTATCTTGTCTTCAGCCATTTTTTCTCCCATGCGGCACACGAACCGGAAGGTACTGCTTCTGCCCTCGCTTGTCAGTGCTGAATTGAGTGATTCTCTTGCAGATTGTGGCGATTATACACGGCAATTACAGGCGAATAAAAGGGAAAAGTATGGCATGTAAAAAAAATCCGGCCCCGCGGGAGGGGACCGGAAAAAAAGCGTTACCGATGGGGAGGCGAACTTTACCAGTAACGCAAGGTTACGTTGTTCAACCACACCGAGTAAGCATGCATGGCGGAGTCGCCGTCCATCTGGAAGGCGACATTGATCTCGCTGCCGCCGCTCCAGGGCTTGGAGGAGTAGGTGGCATTCACGTAGCTCTTTACGCCATCGAGCGTTACGGCGACAAAATGGATGTAGTTGGCGTCCCGGTAGAATTCCCACGTCAGGTGGTGCCACTTGTAGGCAGCGGGCACGGCACAGGGAACTCCGGTCGGCCTCCAGTGTCCACCGGCGGTGTCCCACACGTCCCACTGGTGGTCGTAAATCACCCCGCACTGGGTGCCGAAGACGAACCGGTTGCCACCGCTGGTCTGGTTAACGTCAAACTCCAGTGCCTCTGAATACTGAGGAGTGGTGAGGTAGAAATCCAGATCATACTGGAAGTGGGTTGCGCCATCGCTGGGCGTCAGCTCTTTCCACCAGATCACATCCGAATAAGGCGTGTTTCCAGAAATGTTGAATTGCATGGACTTGCCATTCAACGAGGGTGAGGCCACTCCCTGCTGGATTGAATAATTGGCAGCCGGACCGGCTGCATTGGCTCCAGCGCATACTGTGCAGTTTTCCCACCCTGCCATGGCTTCAATCAGGGAGAAGGTGGTTGCATTGGAAGGAGCAGTCGTGGTCGTGGTAGTGGTCGTAGTGCTGGTGCTGGTGGAACCTACACTCACGGTAAGCGTCTGCTTGTAGACTGCGCCAGTGGTGTCCCACGCCTGCACGATGAGCGAATGGCTTCCGTTGGCAGCGGGTATGGTGGTGTCTATCTGCCCGGAATTCGCCGTGTACATGCTGTTGCCGTCCAGATAAACGCGCATCGCGCTGATGGGATGGCCGGTGCCGGCCGAGGCCACAACATGCATTGGTGACCCGACCGTTGATCCATTGGCGGGAGAAGAGACTGAAACTCCCGGTCCAGCCGGGACGGTGGTGGTAGTGGAGGTGGGACTTGAATCGCCGACGTTCAGGTTGAAGGCATTCTTATAGACGGCGCCGTGAGTATCCCATGCCTGAATGACGATGGAGTGAGTCCCAGTAGCCATGGGGACCGATGTACTCAAAGAGGCCGCATTGACGGTATACGCGCTGTTGCCGTCCACGTAGATACGCATCGCGGTAATCGGGTACGTTCCTGTAGCCGAAGCGACAAAGGGGACGGGAGAGGCAGGAGTTGATCCAGGGGCAGGGGAACTGACGGTGACGCCGGCAAAAGCAGCGGCAGTCATGAGGAACATTGCGGCGACACACGCGAGCCAACGGTTGGGTCTATTCATCATCTTTTACTTAACTCCGAGAAGAATACGGTTTGCGACTTTGCGGAAACCTTACAGCGAATGTGGAGACTAGAGAGCCATCTACTCTGGATCAACAAGATTTGTAATGAAAATGAAAAAAGCCGGAGGCAGGTGCTAACAGAGGATTACGGCAAACTCTTAGTTCCAAAAGCAATGGGAGCGGACCTGGAATCCGCTCCCGAGCAGTGTTTATGAAGGGTTTCGGCTGCTTAATACGTCTGATACCTCACTTGCTGCGGGCAGCTTCTCAAGCAGCACACCTGTAGTTCTACCAGTAAGTGAGCTTTACGTTATCGAGCCAGGTGGAATAGGGATTCATCACGCCGTTGCCATCCATCTGGAAAGCCATATTTAGTTCCGGAGAGTTACTCCAGGCTTTCGATGAATAAGCCGCATTGACGTAATTTTTTACTCCATCCACAGTCACCGCAACGAAGTGGATCAGCGAAGCGTCGCGGTAGAATTCCCAGGTGATGTGATGCCACGTGAAGGCCGCAGGAACGGCACAGGGCACACCTGTAGGTTTCCAGTGTCCGCCAGCAGTATCCCAGACATCCCACTGGTGATCGTAATTGATGCCGCATTGCGTTCCGAAGACGAAGCGGCGGGAATTGACAGTCTGGTTTACATCGAACTCCAGGGCGAAGGCATACTGAGGAGCTTCCAGGTAGAAATCGATGTCATACACGAAATGAGTCGCGGTATCGGCAGCGCCCAATTCCTGCCACCAGATCACGTCAGCCCAGGCAGGGCCGCTGATATTGAACTTGGTGGATTTGCCGCTCAACGAAGGTGAAAGCTGGTTCTGCTGCATGGAGTAGATCGCGACCGGTCCGATAGCGCCAATACCCGCGCAGACGGTGCAGCTTCCCCAGTTGGGCCTTGTCTGAATTTGAGTCTGGACGGTTGCATTGGAGGGAATTGCCGGCGGGGGTGCAGAGGACGAGGATACGGTAACAGTCAGTGCCTGCTTGTAGACCGCACCGGTGATGTCCCAGGCTTGAACGATCAGCGAGTGGACGCCTGCGCCGGCCGTTAACTGAGTATCCAGGCTGGCGGCATTCACGGTGAAAGCGCTCACGCCATCCAGGTAAATCCTCATGGCAGCAATGGGATTCGTGGCATTGGCGGAGGCAACTACATGCATTGGCGAACCGACCGTTGCGTTATTGGCGGGAGCGGAGACGGTCACGCCTGCGGCTGCGGCGGTCACGGAGATGGTTCCCGGGGACTTAAAGACGGCTCCCGTGGAATCCCAGGCCTGCACCACGACATTGTGGGTTCCTACAGTCATGGGAACAAAGGTGTCAAGGGCATTCGCGGAATTTGTGAAGGCGCTCACGCCATCTACATAAATCCGCATGGCAGTGATAGGGGCAGTGGATGATGCGGAGGCGACGAAGTGGACTGGCGAACCGGATACAGCCCCCGGCGCAGGCGAACTAACCGTGATTCCAGCAAATGAAGATGCGGCCAGCATCAAAGTCGCGATCGCTAACTGAAATACATTTCTCACCAATCTATTCCTCCTCAGGATTAAGGTGGGGCTACAGCGAGGAGGAGAGTAGAGGATCATCTACTCTGGATACATCAGGAGAATTACCCAAATTGACTAAGTATTTCTTCCCGAAAGGAAGAGAACCCTTAGTTCGATTGGGAGCCTTTTCCCAGAGAGAGCCATCCAATTTTGGCTGAAGAACGTGCCAGACCTTAGTCAACTTTGTCGCGCCCTGCTTACATTCCTTTACAAACACGCAGGAGCAAGATTCGGCGGAAGGATTAAGGAGAAAGTGTTAAGCGAAGAGGCCCCTTAGTGTTAAAGGCCACCGGCTAGTGGCTGATCTCTTCAAACCTCACATTCATGACTGGATACTTATTCCAATCCTTGTAATCGAAGTGCCACCACTCCTGCGGATAGACCGCGAAGCCTTCGCCTTCCATGGCGTGCCGCAGGATGGCGCGGCGCTGGCGCTCTTCGGGCGTGCCTGCAGGAGAGTCCGCATAGGAGCGTTCGCTCATCTCGTCATAGCCGCTGGGCATCTTCACCGGCAGGCCGGTCTTGAGATCATAAAGAGTAAGATCGACGGCGCAGCCGCGATTGTGCCGCGAGCCTTCCCAGGGCTTCGCCACGAAAATCTTCTTGTCATGGGGAGTGGCGTCCCAGAACATTTTGGTTACATACCAGGGACGGTAAGCGTCGTGAATCAGCAATCCGTATCCCTGGGCCTTAAGAGCGTGATGGGCGCGGACCAGGGCTTCTGCCGCCGGACGCTGAAGGAATGCCCGCGCCTGCGAGTACATGGGCGTGCTCAGGAAGTTGTTAATCGTGGCATAACGGATGTCGGGCTTGACGGTGGGATCAAGCCTGATGAGTTCCACCAGCTCCGGCTGGCGGAATTCACCGGTCTCATGCGGAGGCTGCGTGGCCAAGGCTTCTTTCCGCAATTGCTCGACGGGCCGCAGCGGCTTGATGCGGAAGGTTTCATCCGCAGACTGAACGGCGCTCTGGCCGAGTGAGATATTGGCGGCCAGCGCTGCCAGCAAGAACAAGAAAATGAGTCGCTTCATCATTAATGTTTCATCGCAGCCCAGGGCGGCTGCGCTCCATAGAGATTTTCTTCTATCGCGGGGCCGCTGCACTCTCAATGATTGCCTTAGTCGGCGCACAGCTTTCAGGCCGGTAGAAGGAGCCGCACGCGCAGGCCGCCCATTGGCGAATTTTCCAACACGATGGTTCCTTTATAAAGTTCGGCGAGGTCGCGGACGATTGCCAGTCCAAGGCCCGAGCCGGGTGCGGCTTCGTCAGCGCGCACACCGCGCTGGAGCACTACATCGCGCATAGCGGGTACAATGCCCGGTCCATCATCATCCACGGTCAGCACAATGGCGCCATCTTCCTGTACAGACTGAATTTTGATACGCGACTTCGCCCATTTGCAGGCATTGTCCAGGAGATTGCCCAGCATTTCTTCCAGATCTTCCTGCTGGCCACGAATGAAATGTGCAGATGAAACCTCCACCTGAATGGAAAGACCACGATCGGCGTAGATTCTGAGCAAGGTACGGGTGAGTCCTTCAACCGCTGGTAAAACAGGGCAGCGCGCACCGGGCACGTCGCCGGAAGTTGCGGCACGGGCGTGGGCCAGATGATACTCGATCTGCCGGCGCATTCGCTCCACCTGCACACCGATGCTGGCCCCCATTTCGTGCTGGCCTGCGGCATCGGCGCAGTCGGCTTCCTGGGCGAGCACCGCCAGCGGATTTTTCAATCCGTGCGCGAGATCACCGGCTTTCGCGAGTGCCCTGCGGACGACCCGCTCACGGTGTTCCAGCAAGGAATTCAGATCGGTGACCAACGGCTGTACTTCTGTGGGATAGGTTCCTTCGATCCTGCGAAGGGAACCATCACTGAGACCCGATAACTGTTTGCGTAACCGGCCAAAGGGCAGGAAGGCGGACCGTATCAGCAGGATTCCCACCAGCATGAAGAAAAACGAGATGACAAAAGCCGGCGTAAAAGCGCCAATGCGTCCACGGTATAGATGGTGCAACACAATAAACGACACATGCACCAGCGGGACCAGCCCAACCGTCCAGAGAAAAGCGCCGAAGAGGATGCGCCAGCGGAAAGAGTGCAGCCACTTCATGAGCCGGCCTTCATGCGGTAGCCAAGGCCGCGCACTGTCTCAATGAAGGAAGAGCCCAGCTTCCGGCGCAAGCGGGCAATAAATACTTCAACGGTATTGGAATCGCGGTCAAAGTCCTGGGAGTAGATATGCTCGGTAAGTTCGCCTTGGGAAACGATACGTTCCTTGTGGTGCATGAGATACGAAAGCACGCGAAATTCGTGACTGGTCAGTCTTACTTCCTCGCGGTCCAGGGTCACTTTACCAGCGCGGGTATCAAGAACAAGAGGACCGCAGCGCAGTTCTGGGTTAAGCTGTCCGCTGGAGCGCCGGATGAGAGCGCGCAGCCGTGCCAGCAATTCTTCCATGCGAAATGGCTTGGCCATGTAATCATCGGCGCCGCTATCAATGCCAAGAACCTTTTCATGCCAGCTTCCACGCGCTGTCAGCACCAGCACCGGCATGTTCTGTCCCGCTTCGCGCCAACGGCGCAGCAAGGTCAAGCCATCCATTTTGGGAATGCCTAAATCCAGGACGACGGCATCGTAGTGTTCATCGTGCCCCAGCAGGTCCGCGCGTTCGCCTTCGGCGGCATGATCTACGGCATAGCCAGCATGGCGCAATGCAGTGACAAGCTGTTTTGCCAGGGAGACTTCATCCTCTACGACGAGCACTCGCACAATTCACTCCTGAGTTAGTGTGGCAACTGCTGATAGCTTTACACATTCCACGCGCAACGATTCTTCCACGCAGCCAGGGACACGGCAATCGAATGAAAGACTTTAATCTAAAATGATGCTGCCTCCCTTCTGTCATTAAGACACCACATCAGGAGACAAGAAACATGCTGAACGTTACCTGAACGGCACATTCAGGGGCCATTCAGGCAGGACGCCATAATCTGTGAACATGATCAGACTGCGGCACGTGAGCAAAACTTACCATACGCCCGCCGGAGATTATCCTGCGCTGCGCGACATTGACCTGGAAATCGGGGCAGGAGAGTTCGTGGCAATCGCTGGAAAATCCGGCAGCGGCAAATCAACATTGCTGAACATGGTGGGAGGAATCGACAGCCCTTCCTCCGGTTGGGTGGAGGTAGGCGGCACGGCGATCCACGAACTGGGTCAAAGCCAACTGGCTGCGTGGCGGGGACGCAGCGTGGGATTCGTCTTCCAGTTCTTTCAATTGCTGCCGACTCTGACCATTGCTGAAAACGTGATGCTGCCCATGGATTTCTGCCGCACATTTCCGGTAAGAGAGCGCAGAAAGCGGGCACTTGATCTTCTGCAGCGAGTCAGTATCGCTTCCCATGCAGACAAGCTGCCGTCAGCGCTCTCCGGAGGCGAACAGCAACGCGCTGCAATCGCGCGGGCGCTGGCCAATGGACCGGCGGTGGTTCTGGCCGACGAGCCCACCGGGAACCTGGATTCGGCCACTTCCGCCGCTATTCTCGGCTTGTTTCGGGAGATGGCAAATGCAGGAACAACGGTGGTGATCGCCACCCACGAACGCGAGATTGCTGGCGTGGTTGACCGGAGGATCGAAGTGGCAGATGGCGCGATTGTCGCTGGCGACAATCGCACCGTATCAGCGTCTAGCGAGTCGCTGGCGACTCACAGGCCTTCAGGCAGAGGTGAGCTATGCGAATGAGATATGCAACTCTGCCAGTCGATCAACCGGGGAAAGCAAACCAATGACAACGCCCTGGCGAAAAACGATTCGTGATTTTCAGCAGGAGAGTGCGCGCACGCTCCTGGTAATCGCGGCCATTGCCATTGGAATTACAGGATTCGCCGCGGTTCTTTCTGCCTACGCAGTACTCACGCGCGAACTGGACAAGGGGTACCTGGCCACCAATCCGGCCTCTGCCGTTTTACACACAGACGCGATCGACGATGCGATGGTCGCTGCCGTTCTTTCCGATGGGAATGTCAGCGATGCCGAACCCCGCAGAGCCGTGTTTGCCTCGATCAAAACCGGGCCGGTGCAATGGCGCAGGCTCGTCCTGTTTGTGCTCAATGACTATGAGAACGTGCGTCTCAACAAAGTTGTGCCTGACAAGGGAGCATGGCCTCCAGCGAAGGGCGAAGTGCTGATTGAACGAGACGCATTTCGGGTCGCGCGAGCGAGAATCGGCGACACGGTGACCATCAAGCTGGGTGGAAAAGAGCAGCCGCTGCGGGTGAGCGGCCGGGTGCATGATGTGGGGCAACCACAGGCGCGCATGGAAACCAGCGTCTACGGCTACATTACGCGGGAAACTCTGACGCAACTGGGAGAACAACCCTATCTCGACCGGTTGCAGATCCTGGTTGCTCAAGACCGGTTCAACGAATGAGCGCAGTGCTGGTGGTGAACCTGCTCATGGCCATTATGGCTTCGCAAGTTCGCCAGATTGGCGTGATGAAAACAATTGGCGGCACGCGCAGCCAGATCGCACGGATTTATTTTGGCCAGGCGCTGCTTCTGGGGATTGGCGCTACGGCCATCGCTATTCCCCTGGGAATATTGGCAGGCCGCGTCCTGGGCAGAGCTTTTGCCCAATTCCTGAATTTCGATATCACCAGTTTCGCCGTTCCGCTGTGGGTTTACACCCTGGTATTTGTCGTGGGCATTATGGCGCCTCTGCTGGCTGCGGCGTGGCCCATCTGGAGAGGGACCGCTATTTCCGTGCGCGAGGCCCTGGCGGAATTTGGAGTTGCGCAACGGACATTCGGAACCGGCGTTCTGGACCGCGCGATGGCACACGCCGGGGGATCTTTTCGTCCATTTGTGATGGCAGTTCGCAACAGCTTTCGCCGACGCACCCGGCTGGCGCTGACGCTGCTGACATTAACGGCGAGCGGCGTGTTCTTTATGGCTGCACTCAACATACGCAGTTCGATGATGAGCACTCTCGATCACACCATTGCTTCGCGTAACTATGACCTGCTGGTGTCATTGGGAGATCAGTATCCCAAAGAGAAGATAGAACGCGCCGTAGGAAGAACCTCGGGCATCGTCGGTATGGAGAGCTGGCTATCGTCAGGAGCTGCGATTGCCAGTGCACATTCGGGTAAATATGGAGGCTCGCTGGATGGCTTCCATTTCCCTATGATGGCTCTGCCTGCAAATCCCAAAATGATCACCCTGCAGATTGCACAGGGCAGAGGATTGCTGCCGCAGGATACAGATGCGATGGTAATCAACAATGCGCTGGCCGAGCATTCGCAGATCAAAGTGGGTGACACCATCGCGTTGCGCTTTGATCAGGAGCCGACCGCCTGGCATGTGGTGGGTATTGCGCGTGAGCCGTTTCTGTTTCCCACCGGGTATATTCGCGAGCAGTCCTTGAATATGAGAAACAGCGTAGCCCTCAAGCTAGACAAGACGGACGCCGCTTCCATCTATGCAGTCAAAGTGGCGTTGGACGACAACCTGAAGCAGGAAGGAATACGTGCAGTCAGCGGCCTCAGCAAAGCTGACTGGCGGGCTCCTTATGATCAGCACTACGTGATGATCTTCATCTTCCTGCTGGTTATCTCGGGCATGATTGCAGTAGTCGGTGGGCTGGGTCTGGCCACCACCATGAGCCTCAATGTAACTGAACGACGAAGGGAGATGGGAGTGCTGCGCGCGATTGGCGCCTCCCCGGCTGTTGTGATGGGCATCGTGGTGACGGAGGGAGTGGTTATCGGCTTGATCAGTTGGCTTGCTGCCGCCTTGATCGCCGGACCTTTGAGCCGCTTCTTTGGCAATTTCCTGATCTCGCTCATGTTCAGGAGTAAGCTGGACTTCCTGTTCCAGCTTAATGGTCTGTGGATCTGGCTGGTCATCGCAGTCGCAGTTTCTGCCATTTCCAGTCTTGTGCCGGCACGATCAGCAGTAAAACTCACAGTGCGGGAGGCACTTGCATATGAATAAGAAAGCTATGTGGACGGTCGTGGTTCTGGCGGTGGTTACTGCGCTGGTGCTGGGCGGCGGGCGGTGGTTGTGGCACATGCTTTTGAGAATGCATGGGGTGCATTGAGTCACCTCAGTAACTCATCGACGATGGCTTGTACGTGAATCACTGTGGTATCGAGAAATTGAATGTCAGTGTCGCCGGAGTCGAGCAGCAGCAGAGGGAGTTCCGTGCCGGCAAGCACCACAGCTTCAATACCGTCTTCGTCGTTCATGCGGTGAGCGATGCGCAGTAGGTCCGTCCTGGTGTCGGAAAGGAACTTATTCTTCAGCAGCTCATTGATGTACTTGCCGTGAATGAATTGCTGTTCTGATTCTTCTGGCCGGACCAGATCAATGCCCGCTCGCTGGAACTCCTCCGGATAGAAATTGGCACGCATCGTAAATCCGGTGCCAAACAAGCCGAGTTTTTCAGGCCGAGCGTTTTTGCATGATCAGAAGCAGCACGGACGATGCTGAGAAGAGGAATCGATGAACGGCGCTGGATTTCATCGAAAACCAGATGCGGAGTATTGGCCGCCATACAAGCAAAATCCGCACCAGCACCTCCACACCGCCCACAAGATAGTCAGCCAGGTCATTGAGCCTTCCGGCATCGAGCATAGCAATGCCTTTATCGCCTGGGCCCGCTTGATATGAGTGGCGAATTTCTCGATAAGCTGATCATGGCGTTCCTCTCCGTGTCGATGCGTTTTCGCGAACAACATCATACGGATTCTGGAACGCCTTTATTTTCGTTGCGGCTCTGCCGCGCTGTGGTAAAAGCCTTTGGTTGTGGCTCCGCTACGCCATGGTGAAATCTTGGGCCGGTTCCGATCACCCGAATCCCGGATTATTGTGTCCGACAGGGATTACAGAGGGCGAGACGGGAATCTTGTTAGAATAGAGGGGTGATCCTTCCGTTCGTCCGCGAAGTCCTGGCGGACGTGGAAAAAACTCAAGGGTTCCAGCAGGCGGCCGCATATCTCAAGCAGCGTAGGGGGGGCTCAACACCTCCTGCGGGGCGCATTCGTCTGTCCGGCCTTGTTCCCACGGCAAAGTCCCTGTTAATCCCATTTCTGCAACGCACCGCCGCTGCTCCCCTGATCGTGGTAGTGCCTGACAATCGCGCTGCTGAGGCCCTGTTTCCGGTGGTGCAGGCATTCTGCGAACTCACCGGCGCATGCAGCCCACAGGCAGTAGTCAAGCTCCCGGCCTATGATGTGCTGCCGTTTGAGAACATGTCTCCACATCCTGAGATCCAGGAGGAGCGCGCCACCGCTTTGTGGAAGATGGCCACAGGGGCAGTCTCCATTGTGATTGCGCCAGTGGAAGCGGCGGCCATGCGCCTGCGCCCGGCCGAGCACTATGCGGCGTTGGCGCGGACCATCCGGCGCGCTGACCTGCTCGACGTGGAAGAACTCATCCAGCACCTGAACACCATCGGCTACACCGCCGTGGATGTGGTGGA
>QHVI01000097.1 GCA_003223515.1 Candidatus Angelobacter sp. Gp1-AA117 | reverse complement strand
AATGGAAACACATACACATTCGAGCAGTTTGCCAATCCGCTGAGCGACACTTCCGCCGCATCCGTTGCGCTGGAAACTACCCTGATCGGCGATGGCGTTCCTGACACCTACTCAATGTGGCTCGACAAAATGACGCTTGCGCAGCAGGCATTCAATGGCGACCAGAACCTCGATGACGGAAGCTGGAGCTGCTCCGGCAACTGCTCTGCGGCCACTGCGGACACGACCAACCAACTCGATGGGGCCTCCAGAAAGTTCCCATACACGGGCGGCGCTGCTTTCACCTCGGCCACGTTTTCCACTGTGCCAGCGGGCGATTTCAGCACGGCAACAAATTACAGCCTGGAGTTCTGGAGCTTCATCACTAACCCCACTGCTTCACAGGCGCTTGAGGTCTATGCAAGACAGGTAATCGGAGGACATTCCTATCCATTCCAGATCCAGTGCGACTTCAAGGACTCAGGTAAGTGGAGAGTCTGGGACCCGGTGAACAACAACTGGGTGGCAACCACCAGGAATTGCGTGGTTTTCACCGCCAATAGCTGGGACCACTTCATTCTGCATTTCAACCGGGTAGGCACCCAACTCGTCTACCAGGATATTGTGATCAACGGCGTTACCTACAGCTTCAACGTAACGCTCAATGCCACCAGCACAACGGCGGCTGACTCCATGACCGTGCTTGTGAGACTCGTCGGCGATTCCGCAGGCACCGCCTACTCATGGTGGCTGGATCAGATGTCGCTGACCTTCTGAAGAACGCCCTCGAAAAAGCCACCTGGAAGAGCTCCGGGTGGCTTTTATTTTTGGCTGCGAAAAAAATCAACAAAGATCGAAGCGTGCCTGACAATCTGACTGACTTTTTGATTTCCCTGCACATCGCCATTTAAGATGGTTGTTCCCCATGACAGCCAGGATTCTTGACGGTAACAAAATCTCCTCAGATATTCGTGCAGAAGCGGCACAGGAAGTGCAATCGCTTATAGCTGCGGGCAAGCGCCCCGGGCTGGCCGTGATTCTTGCCGGCCATAACCCTGCTTCTGAGATTTATGTCCGCAACAAAGTAAAAGCCTGCGAGCAGTTGGGTATTCACAGCGAGAAGCTGACCCCGCCTGACTCGGTCACGACAGAAGAACTGCTGGAGATGGTCAACAGCCTGAACCAGCGCGATGACATTGATGGCATCCTGGTGCAGCTTCCCCTGCCTAAGCAGGTGGACTCGAAAAAAGTCCTGCTGGCGGTTTCGCCGGAAAAAGATGTGGATGGATTTCACCCGATCAACGTCGGCAACTTATCGACACAACGGCCGGGGCTGGTTCCCTGCACTCCGAGTGGCGTGATTGAGATCTTGCGGCGCAGCAAGATTTCCATTGAAGGCCAGAACGCCACTGTGGTTGGGCGCAGTGACATCGTAGGCAAGCCCGCGGCCATGCTCCTGCTCAACGCCAATGCGACAGTGACTGTCTGCCACTCCAAGACCCGCGATCTGCCCGCAGTCTGCCGCCAGGCTGACATCCTCGTGGCCGCAATCGGCAAAGCCGGTTTCGTGAGCAAGGATTTTTTGAAGCCCGGAGCTACGGTCATTGACGTTGGCATTAACAAGATCACCGACCCCGCCGAGTTCGACAAGTTCTTCGCCGGTGATGCCGCTCGCCAGAAAAGTTTCACTGAGAAGGGCTCCTCGCTGGTGGGTGATGTTGATCCACATGTAGGCGAAGTGGCCGGTGCAATGACCCCCGTGCCCGGCGGCGTCGGACCTCTTACGATTGCCATGCTGATGGTTAATACCATCAAGGCATGCCAAATGCGGCGCGGTTCGAGGTAATCGCGTGCTGCGCGTCGGCCTGACCGGCGGGATCGCCTGCGGCAAATCTACTGTGGCGAAGATGTTTTCCGAACTGGGCGTGCACGTGGTGCAATCTGACCAGACTGCCCATGAACTCTATCGTCCCGGAGAGCCCGTTTATCAGGAGATCGTGAAACGATTTGGCCGCGAGGTCGTCAAACCTGATGGCGAGATCGACCGGCCCAGACTGGCGGCTGCCGCCTTTGGCCAGAACAGGATCGAGGAGTTGAACCGCATCGTCCACCCGGCAGTGATAGAGCGGCAGGCCGAGTGGATGTGCGAGATTGCCGCGCGTGAGCCGCACGCCATCGTCATGGTGGAAGCCGCCCTGATTTTTGAAGCCGGCACCAACGGACGTTTTGAGAAAGTGATGGTTGTCACCTGCAGGCCGGAGCAGAAGGTGCAGCGCTTTGCCGCGCGAACTGGCCTGGATGAATCTGTGGCCCGCGCCGAGGTCGAGCGCCGCGCCAAAGCCCAGATTCCCGATGAGGAAAAAGCGAGGCGCGCCGACTACGTGATCGACAACTCCGGCAGCCTGGAGGAAACCAGAAGGCAAGTAAGGAATATTTTTGAAGTGTTGAAGAAAACTACTTAGTATTTAGTATTTAGTATTTAGTATTTAGCAGAGCTAACAGCCAAGAGCCAAATACTAAGTACTAACTACTGGTTCTGTATGAAACTTCGTCCTCTCATACTCGTCATCGTTCTCGTGGCCGGCTTTTACTATCTCTCCACCCACTCCAACCGCATTCTCAAGCCATCGTGGGTCACGCGGCCCGCGCATGTGGAGCTTACTGAGGCTGCTGCGCCGCCCGCCTATGACGCCGAAGAGCAGGAGAACATCTCTGTCTACAAGAAGGCTCTGCCCTCGGTGGTAAACATCACCTCTACCGCCGTGGCGTATGACTTTTTCTATGGCGCAGTGCCGCAGCAGGGGCAGGGTTCGGGATTTGTCATCGACGGAGAAGGCCATATCCTCACCAACTTCCACGTGGTCGAAGGAGCGCGGCAGGTTGAAGTCACCACGCACGACAAGAAGAAGTACAAGGCAGCCATCATCGGTACTGACCCGCAGCATGATCTGGCAGTGATTCAGATCGACTCACACGCCATTACACCGGCGACCCTGGGCGATTCCCGGGGCTTGATCGTAGGCCAGAAAGTCTTTGCTATCGGCAATCCTTTTGGCCTGAGCGGCACCATGACCCGCGGCATCATCAGTTCCATCCGGTCGGTGCGGGGCCAGCGGGGCTTCATCGATGAGGCCATCCAGACCGATGCCGCCATCAATCCCGGCAACTCCGGCGGGCCGCTGTTGAATTCCCGCGCCGAGGTGATCGGCATCAATTCCATGATCCTGACCGGTGGCGCGGAGCAGAGCGCCGGCATCGGCTTTGCCATACCCATCAGTACCGCCAAGCAGGTGCTTGACGATCTGATTCACGTTGGCCATGCGCGTTATCCCACCTTGGGTGTCCGTACATTGCCCATCGGCCCGGAACTGGCCGACCAGATGGGACTCTCCGCCGACTCCGGACTCCTGATCATGCAGGTGGTGCCGGGAAGCGCTGCTGAACGCGCCGGACTGCGGGGCGGCAACGAACGCGCTTACCTCGGGAATACGACCATACTGCTGGGCGGCGATCTGATTGTGGCTGTGGATGGAGAACCAGTCCAGGACCAGCAGGAGCTCGCACATATCATGCAGAAGCACCGCGCCGGAGATACGGTGACCGTGACCATCTATCGCGGTAAGAAGAAGATGGATATCAAAGTCAGCCTGGGCGAAGCGCGCGAAACCGCATGAATCCGCAGCTCTTTAGCTTTCCAGTGCGGCAGTTTCATAATAACCAGGATCATTATGGAGCGCAGCCGCCCTCAGCTGCGTGGAGAGTCTTGCCACTGGGAATCTGGAGACACTGCATTTGCGTGGTCAGGAAGCTGAGCCACGGAAACAGTGCAGTCATGGTGAATTTCCTGTGAACAAGCTGGATTCAGCCCGGCTAAATCGTGCGCACTTACAGGCGCATTGATGGTATTTTTAGCAGAGATTCCTCATGGCATCGGCACCTACCCCACAGGCACCAACTCAATGTCCCGTATGCGACGGCACCGGCTGGAAGACCGTCTCGATTCCCGGCAAAGCAAGCCGGGTTGCTCGCTGCGAATGCCGCATCGAAGAACGCATGATGCGCCTGTTGAAGACCGCGAATATTCCCGCCCGCTACGAGCACTGCACGCTCTCTGAGTTCGACATTCATTTTCCTGGCGCGCACCGTTTACTCGCCAAGGCGCGGCTGGACGCAGGATGCTTCGTGGAAGAGTATCCGGTGGAAAGAACCGGATTGCTGCTGATTGGGCCGATTGGCGTAGGCAAGACTCATCTGGCGGTAGGCATCATCCAGGAACTCATTCGCAGCAAGGGTGTGCCCTGCTTGTTTTGCGACTACCGTGAGTTGCTCAAGGAAATTCAGAATTCCTACAACCCGCAGGTGCAGACCACGGAACTGGAAATTCTGCAGCCCATCTTCAGTACTGAAGTGCTGGTGCTGGATGAACTCGGCGCCGTGAAGCCTACTGAGTGGGTGTGGGACACGGTCAGCCACATTCTGAACACCCGCTACAACGACAAGCGCACCACCATCATCACAACCAACTTTTCTGACCAGCCCGCCGGACATCTCTCCGGCGCGCGCGGAGCCGCCCGCGAGGAAACGCTGGGCGACCGCATTGGCGAGCGCATGCGCTCCCGCTTGCATGAGATGTGCCGCGTGGTGCAGATGGACGGCAGCGACTTCCGCCAGCGCGTGCAAAGCGCCAACTTCCGGTAACACTTTTCCGCAATCCAACGAAAATCTTTATGGATCGCAGCCGCCCTCAGCTGCGCGGGAGATGCTTCGTGAGAATCTGCGTTCATCAGCAGTAAGGTTTCAGAACGTGAACATCAACCCCGTATTCCCCTGCCAGAAGGCCTTGCCGGAGAGTGGGGTGTCTATGCCTAAGATGGTCGCATGAGGATAAAAGAGATGCGTGCGTCCAATATCAAAGCGCACGGTCAGGTGCCTGGCCGGGTACAACTCCACCACGCCGCCCCAGTTGAAGATAGGCACAGTCATCCGGTCCAGCCGTGGCGGGGAATCTGCCGGGAAATCCCGGATGACATTTCCGAAACTCATGAATCCGCCATGAGCCTTAAGGAAGAAGCCTCCGTTGTCTGCCCGAAATCCCACCTTGCTGCCAAACTGTCCCTGGGTGGGGTGACCGCCATTGATGAATGCGGAACGCTCATCGCGGATAAACCAATTGATCTCGCCCTCCAGGGAAAGCACAAGATCAGGCCCTTCCGCGCTGTGAAAGTATTTGTTGTAAACAAGGCGCGGTCCAAAGCTGGTGTTATTGCGCGAACTCGCCCGTGGATCGTTCCTGTAAATCTCCCCAACCGAGCCGCCGATTTCCAAACGCGGCTGGTAGCCTTGCGCCTGAGCTTCGGCGATGGCACAGAATAATGCAGTGATAGTGATAATGAAAAGATATTTCTTCATAGAGCTTCGACCTTAGCTGCTGGAAAGAGACCTCTCAAGCGGCAAGCCACGGCAGAAAACCGTTGCCGCTGATTGCCGTATAGAAGACACGTGTGGCACAGCAGCGCTCGGCTGTGCGGAACACTGTTGACTTCAGGTTCTTAGTTGCTGCGCCCGTCTATAATCGCGCTATGTCCCAGGCAATGGATCCGGCTCTCCTCGGGCTTGAATCGCAAGCCAAGCCGTCCAGCGTTCCCAGGCAACGATTGCGGCGGTATTTCCTGCTGGCTCTGGCGGTGATTTTTGCTGCACTCACCATCCTGTATACCGCTACGTGGATGTACTACGTCCGCCTGCAGACACGGGTCGAACTGGGGATTGAAACCGAATATCACAGGACCACGCAAGCCCTGAATATTGTTAAGGTGCAGCCCGGCAGTCCGGCCGAGCAGACAGGGCTCGCAGTCGGCGACAACGTTGTAGCGATCAACGGACAGACATTCGCACACGCAGGTCCCGATCTTTTCAATAGAACCTGGCTTCGGGGCAGACCCGGTGACACCATTACCCTCACGGTACAGCGTCCCGGGCAGACCCGAGCGCTCCAGCTTTCCGCAACATTCCGGACTCGTCCCGACCCAAACGGTCTGGCAAAAAGAATTGCGGCCCAGATCATCGGTTCTTATCCCGTGATCTTCTTAGTAGTCGGGCTGGCGGTGCTTTTCATGCGCCTTGAAGATCGCAATGCCTGGCTGCTGGCGCTCAGTTTTGCTGGATTCATCGCCGCATCCAGCCTTCCGCCTTCCTTCGTGATCATCGACCCGGCATTGCACAAGTTCATGCAGGCCTATCGCGGTGTCATGGTCAGCATGATCACACCTTTGTTTTATTTCTTCTTTGCCGTCTTTCCTGAACCTTCAGCCATCGAAAGGCGTGCAGCCTGGCTGAAATGGGCGCTGCTCCTGCTCGGTATTCTGTTTGCCATACCAGGAATGTCTGTTGGCGAACCTCGCCTGCCTGCCGCGCTGGCCCGCTGGATGCCCGGGGTTGAGCTCCGTATCCCACTTATTTTTGTCTATAGCACCGGAACGCTGGCTCTCGTCTCACTGGCTATGAATGCAATCGCCGCACCTACGCCAGAGGCTAAAAGAAAACTCAGGGTCATTTTGTGGGGGACCATGTTGGGTGTTGAACCGGTGCTGGTGGTAAGAGGCATCTCTGACTTTCGACATTGGCCGGTGCCCTTCTGGCTCGATTTCGCGAATATCCTGATGCTGGTGTTGTTCCCTCTGTCATTCGCGTATGCGGTGGTCAAACACCGCGTGCTGGAAATTCCAGTGCTGCTGCGGCGCAGCGCCAGATACCTGCTGGTGAAACAGGGATTCGTCGTTTTTGTGTTGCTGCTGGCCCTGGCGCTGAACGTAGTAGCGGCGATGTCGCTCTCACGAATGTTTCATCCGCAGCCTGCACTGGCCATGTCGCTGGGCACAAGCTTTGGCCTCCTGCTGGCGTGGGTCTCCGCACCTCAATTGCGGCGAGGCACGGAACGCATCGATCGCGCCTTCTTCCGCGGCGCTTACGATGCCAGAAAGGTGCTGCAGGACCTCGCGCAACGGGTGAGAAGAGTCAACAACAAGGAAGAGCTGGCTCCGATCTTGTATGAGCATCTGCAGATGGCGTTACATCCAAGTTCGCTCGCAATCTACCTGAAGAATTCAGGAGACTCTCTGCAGGCTGCAATCCTGAAACAGCCAGGACCGCAGGAGATTCCGCTATACTTCCCGGAGTTGGGTGGTGATTTCACTCGCGGAGAGCCGGTCGAAATCACGCCGCATATGGCACATAGCCTGGTCATCTCCGATCTGGTCGTGCTGCGTCCGGATTGTATTGCACCGGTGCTGGGACGCTCGGGCGAACTCATGGGGCTTTTTGTGCTGGGTATGCGTCTCTCAGAAGAGCCTTATTCCAGCGAAGACAAACTGCTGCTGGGCTCAGTAGCGAGCCAGGCGGGAGTGGCGCTTGAAAACATCCACTTGGCTGAGAGCATGGCCGAGCGACTGGAGGCAGACCGCCGCACCGCCCGCGAGATGCAGATTGCCCGCGAAGTACAGAAAAAACTTCTGCCCCAGGAGACTCCTCAACTCAAAACTCTGGATTACTGTGGCGCTTGTGTGCAGGCTCGCGCCGTAGGTGGCGACTACTATGACTTTCTCGATCTCGGCTCATGGCGCGTAGGACTGGCGCTCGCAGACATCGCGGGAAAGGGTATCTCTGGCGCCTTACTGATGGCCAACCTGCAGGCCAGCCTGCGCAGCCAGTATGCCCTGGCCGGAGAGGACCTTTCCCGGTTATTACTGGCCGTGAACCGGCTCTTCTTCAAGAACACTGAAAGCAATCATTACGCTACCATGTTCTTCGGCCTTTATGATGATTCCACCTGCAAGTTTGCATACGTGAACTGCGGCCATAATGCTCCGCTGTTGCTGCGCAGCGGCAATACTGTTGAGCGCCTCGAAGCCACTGCCACAGTGATGGGCTTGTTTGAACAATGGAGTTGCACGGTTGCCGAAGCGCAATTGGCTCCCGGGGACATTCTCGTCCTCTACACTGACGGCATTACGGAAGCCGCGAATCCTGATGGCGAAGAGTTCGGAGAAGAACGCCTGCTCAACCTCCTGCAAACGAATCGCGATCTGCCCGCCACTGACTTGCTGAAAAAAGTATTGACTGAAGTACAGCAGTTCAGTCCCGGAGAGCAGGGCGATGATCTCACGTTGATTGTGGCAAGGGTCGAGCAATGGTGGCGTCGTAAACGATACTAGCAATTACCCGTTTACCAGCCAGTCCAGCGCTTCCTGCCGGGTGGAAAAGTTCGGAATCTTGCGCCGGGAGAATGCCTGTACGGCATCATAGATCAGGCTTTGCAGGCCGCTGATGCCGAAGACGGCTGCACGCCTGACATAAGGCGCATTCGCAGCCACCATGGATTTGAGCGCCGCCACCGATTCCTGGTCAAAACTGGTTCCGCTCACGTCGCTTAGCGTAAGCACCGAGCCCGGCTGCTGGCCGGAAATGATCTTGTGTCCTTCCTCCGCAACCATCTTCATCATCGCGCCATTGCAATTCGAATAGTCGATGAACAACACCTTCCTGCCGCCGTGCTCGATGAAATGCACACGGCTGGACGGAGATGCGGGATTAGGCCGGGCGGGCAAAGACACTGCGGCGGATAAGCTCATGCAGGGCAGTGTAGGTTCTGCACAACCGGATGAGAAGATGACGAAAGTAAGGCGAGGAGCCTACACAGGAAACAGCAGTGAGGCGCGGCTCTCGGCTTCGGAAGAAACCACGGCAGTCATGCCCACTTCCCGCAGAACCGCTTCAACATCGGAAGTAATCGCCTGCAGGCGGCCTTCTTTGAGCACCAGCAATACATCGCCCAAGGCGTATCAGGTGCTTCGTGATCGCCTCTTCTGGCAAGAGTTCCGGCATAGGCAGTACTTCGCCCGTACAACTCCTTGGACCTCCAGCCTGGGCAGGTGCAGGAACAATTTGATTCGGGAAAGTGATTGATTGTAGCAAGTATTTAAAAGGTAAGTAGGTTTGGACGAAACCCGAAGCCCTTAGCCTTTAGTACAAGGAAACCGCAAAGTACCCGAAGAGCACAAAGAGCGATGGGTTCATTTACCCAGTTACCAAATTACTTATTTACCAATGAAGGAAGCGCTCTGCTGCCTCAATAATCGCTCCAATCAGCGATGAAGACGTTCGTCTCGTGTGGTTCTTTGCCGTTGCGGTTTGAGGCCCACACCAGCTTTTTTCCATCCGAGCTGAACATGGGGAATGAATCGAAGTCAGGAGCGTAGGTGATCCGCTCCAGGCCGCTTCCATCAATATTGATCAGGTACAGATCAAAATCGCGGCCATTTTTGGGATCAGCCATGTTGGAAGCAAAGATAATGCGCTTGCCATCAGGCAGGAAGTACGGAGCAAAATTGGCCGCACCGTTATTCGTGACCTGGCGCTTGTGGCTGCCATCGGCGTCCATCACCCAGATTTCCAGGTTGCCGGGTCGGATCAAGCCGCGCGCAAGCAGGTCTTTGTAGTCGGCAATTTGCTGAGGCGTTTTTGGATGCTCGGCGCGGTAGACGATCTTTTTGCCCTCGTACGACCAGAACGGGCCGCCATCGTATCCAAGTTCATGGGTCAACTGCTTCACGTGACTGCCGTCCGCATCCATGGTGTAAATGTCGAGATCACCATTACGCATGGAGGTGAAGACGATCTTCTTACCATCGCGAGTGATGGTAGCCTCGGCGTCATAACCCGGCGAGTTGGTGAGGCGACGCAGGTCGCTGCCGTCAGGATTGGCCGTGTAAATGTCATACGTATCGTAGATCGGCCACACGTATCCTCGAGAATAATCGGGCTTGGGCGGACACTCTGCACTGGCCGCATGGGTGGAAGAAAACAGGATGCGCTTGCCTGAAGGAAAGAAGTAGCTGCACGTGGTGCGTCCCTTGCCGGTGCTCAGGAGTTTGGGCGTCGCCGGCTTGCCGTCCGGCATGTCTACCGGAATGCTATAGATCTGATCGCAGGGAACATCGCCTCCCTGGTGCTGATAGATCAGATAACGATCATCGGCGGAAAAGTACGCTTCGGCATTCTGTCCCCCAAAGGTGAGCTGACGGACATTACGCAGATGATTCTCGCTGGGCAGCGCCAGTGAAGAGGAACTCTGTTGTTGGCCGGACTGGGCCAGGAGCATTAGGAAGAGCAATGAAAAAATTTTGATCATAAGAGGCAATTAGCAAAACCAAAATCATACCGCTGATCCACGGCTCCGCCGGGACAGGTGACGCTGATTGAGCGAATGAACGCTGATGATTTCTGCCTTAAGAGTCCAGAGGTAATGGGTTTCATTATCCAATTACCAAATCACTCATTTACCAATTCAGATCACCCGATCAGGTCATCTCCGCTGCTCCAGCGTCACCGTAGCCGTGATTGTCTGATCGCCGCGCAAAACTTTCACTTCAACCACATCGCCGACTTTGCTGCGCCGCAGGGCATCGGTGAAGTCATACAGGTTCTTAATGGACTTGTCGCCGAATTGCACCAGCACATCTCCGGCTCTCAACCCTGCTTTGGCGGCCGGCGATCCCGGACGCACATCGGAAAACTTCACCCCATTCTCCACCTGCCCAAAATCGGGAATCGAACCGAAATACGGGCCGTACCCGCTACCGCCGGCGGATGCGCTCACCGGCTTGTTTTCGACAACAGTGATAAAAGAGGGCTTGTCAGGCGCGGCTGCGAGTTGCTGTGCGACATCCTGCACCAGGTCGAGCAGTTGTACCGCCGCATCAGCATTGATCTTCTCCCATGTGTCGGAGGGCTTGTGATAATCGGAGTGCAGCCCTGAAAAGAAAAAGAGTGAAGGAACACGTTTCGTTACAAACGACATGTGATCGCTGGAAGAGTATCCACCCGGCGAGTATTCAATCTTGAAGCTGGATTTTTTCTCCGCATGGTCGAGTGCCTGCTGGAATGTCGATCCGGTGCCTGCGCCCCCAATGTAGACTTTCTCATCCTTGATGCGGCCGATCATGTCCATGTTCAGCATGGCAACGGCTTTGTCGAGCGGCCTGGTAGGTTCTTTCACCCACTCGGCTGAACCCAGCAGGCCAAGTTCCTCCCCGGCAAACGAGGCAAATAGGATTCCACGGTGAAGCTTGCCTTTCATCGGAGCAAAGCGCCGCGCCAGTTCCAGCACTCCGGCAGTACCGGAGGCATTGTCGTCTGCTCCCGGATGAATCTGCCCAATCTGTGCCGGCGCAAGCGAATCAAAATTACCCCGGCCAAGATGATCATAATGAGCGCCCACGATGATGTATTCGTCGGTCTCGCCGGGCAGGTACGCAAGCACGTTGTTGACTCGCGCCTGAGTGTTCACGATATTTACCGCAACCGCCAGCCGCAGGTTCTCCGGCAATGAGAACGATGCCGGTTTCGAAGAGTTGTTGATCTGCTCCTGAATCTCAGCCAGGGATTTGCCTGCGGCCTGCAGCCACTTCTCTGCAACCGCATTCTTTACCTGCACCAGCAGGATGCCGCTGTTCATCGGCCCGCTGCTGGCGCCGAAGCGCGTCAGCAGGTCTTCTTCGCCATGCGAGAGCTTGCCATTGATCAGCACTACAGCTTGGGCGCCGTGGTTGCGTGCATTGATGGCCTTGGTGATGAATTGCGAGTGCTGCGTTAGACCGTTGTTGCCGCTCTTTGCGGCAAAGCCGGGAGGCTCGAAGCGGAGCATGAGGACGATCTTGTCCTTCACGTCAATCTTGTCATAATCGTCGTA
Source organism: Candidatus Angelobacter sp. Gp1-AA117 (assembly GCA_003223515.1). Taxonomy (GTDB): domain Bacteria; phylum Acidobacteriota; class Terriglobia; order Terriglobales; family Acidobacteriaceae; genus Angelobacter. Next base: position 14,099 of record QHVI01000097.1, on the reverse strand, counting down.
CCCGAATTCACTCGCAGTGGCGCCATAACCGACAAATACAACCGGAGCATTCGCCTCGCCGGACGAAGAAAAGCTGAAAGGCACAAAATCTTGATTCAGCTTCAGTTCAGCTCGAGTGCTGCCATTCTGCACATGCAGATGGTTGCCGGACTTGAGTTGCGCGCCGGTGATCACGGTGAAAGGCTGGTAGTAAGCCTGGATACCGGCGGGCGCAAGTCCCAATGATTTGAAGCGCTGCTCGATCAGGTCTGCAGCGCGCGTGAGGCCTTTGGTGCCATCACCGCGGCCTTCCATGGAAGAAGTCGTCAAGGCCTTTACGTCATTGAGATAGCGTTGCGAGTCAGGTGTGCTGGCCGCGCTGAACAGCAAAGCCAGAAGCGGGACTGCGATGACGTGTCGCAGTCTATGGATACGAACAGAACTCATCATGATGGTGAGGCGACTCTACTGCATCCGTAGTTTCTTCGCAACAAAAGGTCCGACCCGTGGACACAACCTGGCGCGGCCACAACAAAACCCGTTTTTACCACCGAGGACGCAGAGGGCAGCGTGATTATGGCAAAGTAATATGTACAGCTCGAAGTTATGCGGAGCACAATCACATGAATCCACCTGACCGCAACCACAGCCACGCCTCTGAGTGGATTCCTTTGCCCAATGCGAAACCCGCCTACTGCAAGTTCTGCCGCAAGCCCGTTTATTGGAAGAAATCCGAAAAGAGCACTGACCAGTACGGCAACGTGATCTATGCCCCGCCATGGGAGGCGCGCATTAAGGAAGATGGAACAATCGAGTATCGGGAGGTCAGGCACAAATGTCCGCGCTGACGTTGAAGATTACTTGCGGAAAAAGAAAAGCGCGATCAGCAGAATGGTCAGCAATGCATTCCAGCCCAGCAGCACGATGAGCCATTTCTTGAATTGTTCGTGTTGGGCGGCGAGTTCAGCTTCAGCGGCGAGTGTTCTGGCTTCTGCGGCGGCGGCCCGGTCTTCAACGGCAGAGAGACGATCCTGAAGCGCAACGACCTGGCGCCCCAGTTCAGTGGCGGTTTCTTCCGCCCGCCTGCTCCCGCCTGAATTACCCATGCGGTCTTTAGCGATGCTTACAACGCCTTTGGCCACATGAGGCGCAGCGTGTGGAGCGAGCGCCTTTGCAATATCGGCCAACAGTCCCCAGAATCCCATACTGCTCACCTGCCTCTTGCCTGAATTCTACGCCAGCACTGTATTTCCACAGAAATTAGATAGATGACCATCGAAATAATGAATCTCTCCTTTACGCCCAGAAATCTATTGGAGTGATAAGGAGATTTCTATGGTGCTGAGTTTCAAAGATGGAACCAGAGTTGACCTTCCCAATGGCTCTCAGGCCCACAACTTCATCCAATTCGACCTGCCCTGGCTGGTATATGTTCATGGCGAAGTAACCAGCTTCAACGCCGGTGATGAAAGCTCCAAATTCAAGTTTCAGATTCCCAGGAGCATCGAGCCAGGCACCTGCACATTCTGCTAACGGCATCACATATCATAGACACAATCTTTTTGGCCGCTGATGAACGCAGATAAATGTTAATCGGTTATTAGTTCAGGCCTGTATAAAAAATAATTCTGTACACCGAATCACATCGAGCGCCGGCGGCGCGGCATTACTGAGCCCACGTCGGAAGGCGTGGGTCGCGAAACAAGTAAAGCATTGCCGGCCCCGTTAGGGGCGGCACAAGAGGAACCATGAAGATCGGAATCATTGGAGCAGGAAATATTGGCTCTACCGTGGCGCGTTTGTTTGTAAAAGCCGGTCACGAAGTGGCCATCAGCAACTCCCGCGGCCCCGAATCATTGCAGCCGCTGGTAAAAGAACTGGGACCAAAGGCACATGCCGCCGCCAAAGATGACGCCGCGCGCTTCGGCGAGGTGGTGCTGCTGGCGGTGCCATGGCGTACTCCTGAAGCGTTGCCGTCCATTGATACATTGCGCGGCAAGATCGTGATTGACGCCATGAATCCCTACACGCGACCCTCACCTTGTGGTAGGCGAAATCTTTTACCCTTCCATTGTTCTGGAAAATTTTGACATCAGGATCTGTATAGCCGGGCTTCCAACCTTCAAGATAGTGAGTCTTGGTCCAGTGGCGGTGGGCATCTGTCATCCGATTCCTTTTATTGCCAAATGATTTCGGTTCTTTTTCGAACTGCTTCCTCGCGTCAATAATCATGGTGCGACCGCGATGACTGGCCGGCTTATCGTTGCGCAGCAACCAGATGTAAGTAAAAATTCCAGTGTTGTAGAAAAGCTGGTCCGGCATCATGACGATGGCATCCAGCCAGTCATTCTCCAGAATCCAGCGGCGAATCTCGCTTTCTCCCGAACCGCAGTCCGCGTTTGAAAGAGGTGAGCCATTGAAGACAATTGCAATGCGACTGCCCCCCATTTCTTTCGGTTGCATCTTCGAGAGCATTGTCTGTAAAAACAGAAGCGCGCCATCATTCACCCGAGGCATGCCTGCCCGATAGCGAGTTTTCTCCAGCTTTCGCGCTTCCTTTTCATATCCATCCTTTCCGCCCCAAGTGACGCCGAATGGCGGGTTGCTCAGCATAAAATCGAAGCGATATTTCGGTTCCGGCAACTGGTCTCCGGGCTCCCTGCCATGTGAATCATGCGGAATGAGCGAGTTGCCCAAAAATACTTTGGCGTTCTTGTCCTGCTTAATCAGGAGATCCGCCTGGCAAATTGCGTAGTTGGTTGGCGACATTTCCTGCCCGTGGACGGTCAGGTACTTGTCGATACGGTCCTTCTCGGAAGGCGTCTTTGCACGGTCAAGGAGATGCTCCTCTGCTACGGACAACATGCCACCCGTGCCGCAAGCAGGGTCATAGATGGAAAGATGCTTTTCTGGAATAGGTATATTCAGCAGCTCCACCATGAGGCGAATCACTTCGCGCGGGGTGAAATGTTCTCCTGCCTCCTCGCCGCTCTGTTCTGAGAAGCGGCGGAGCAGTTCCTCGTAGATATAGCCCATTTCCAGATTGGAGAGCTGATCTGGGCCGAGCGGCAGTTCCTTGTATTGGTTCAAAATGGGCGCAAGACGATTATTTTTCACCATTTGCCCAATGGTGGCCCGCTAGTTGAAATGCTCGATGATGTCACTAACATTTTCCGAGAACCCTCTAATGTAATCACGAAAATTGTCTTCGAGCAGGGTGTGGTCCTCTTCGTAGACCTTTCGCAGCGTCCATATGGTTTTGTTCGAAAACGGAGCCTGTACCGGGTTTAGCTCCAGCTTCTTAATGAGGGCGTCCAACTCCTTGTCGGTGCGCGTGGGCTGTTTGGCGCGAATCTCAGCTTTCTTGTCCTCGCGCCATTTCAGAAGAACGCATTCAAGCCGCCGGATGACGATGATCGGCAAAATGACATTTTGGTATTCGTAGGCCTTAAATTTTCCGCGCAGGCGTTCTGCGGATTTCCAGATTTCGGCAGCAAGGTTGTCAAGCTTGGGCTTATTCAGGGATAGAGTCATCTTTAATAAGTGTAAGCGGACATTCTAACCGGAGACATAAGGCAAACCTACTACAGATTAGCAAGAACCATGAGCGAGGAGCCACATCGTGGAGTAGAAATCCAAATGCAACCGCAGAGGACACGAAGGGCGCAAAAGATCACATCGGGGAATGATCTGATGTGCAATCTTCTTTGCGCGATCTGCGGCCCTCTGCGGTGACCTGGCCTGCTAATTACCAGGCGCCAGCTTGTGCAGTTCCGGGGAGGCGGACATTTTGCTGGCCGACTCGGTGGCTGCGGCTTTCACGGAATCGGTAACGATCAACTCCTGATTCTTTTTGTGGGTAAAAAGATTGCCCATGTGATGCTTAGCGGAACCCTGTACGGTTTCGAGCCAGACGGTCTTGCCGGCGCTGTCTTTTACCGTCCATTCAATCATGACAACCAGCTCACGGTTGGAAAAGGCCATGGTGGCGGTGGTGGCGTTTACGTCGGTAATTTTCGGTATCAATACGAGCTGCGCTTCTTCAGCAGCAGGAGGCGCGGCCACACGGGTCAGGCTGGAAAAAACATCCTTGAGCGCGGGTTCAAGCTCCTTGCAGGCGACTTTTCCAACGTCAAACGATCCCCATTCCTTGGTCATAACTGATCCCTTGGGCTGGATCTTGGTTTCACAGAATTCCGGAGTGAGCACCAGGGCCGCTTTGAAAGGCAGCTTGCCGGTGGCAGGCTTCACGTCAGCCGCAGGTTTTGCGTCTGTTGCAGTCTTTGCATCTGGAGTGGGCTGGGTTTCTGCGGGTTTGGTTTCCGCCGGTGCGGATGAGGTGGTTTGTTCCTGGGCCATAACGGAAGCAGCCAGAATCAGCAGTGAAGCAAGCAAGAAAAGGCGGATGGTTGACATTGATATCCCTCATTTCCAAAGTAATTTCAAAAGATCAGATCGAGTGCCAGCGATTCGGAGCCCTGCGAGCCCGTGCGAGTGACGGGAATCCGAAGGCGAATCTTTTCACGGGGGCCGCTTTTCGGCACCGGGACGTAGAAAAAACCATGAGCAGATGCGGCTGGGGAAAGGGTGGTGCTCTGCAGTTCTTTTTTCAGGATGTTGGCCTGAATATGCGAGGCATGGTTCACCTTGGCCATGGCTACGAATGCGGTGATCGTGTCAAGAGAAGCGAGCACGCCCAGGGCCGTGTTATCCCTGATCTTGGAATGCAGATTCGGAGTAGCGGCGCTCGAATCGACAGGGCCATAGGTCACGGCAGACTTATCAAAGATGAAGCTTTCGTCTTTCGATTTGTTTTCCATGACAAGAAAGACCGGGATGAAACCCTTGGTCGAAAGCTCGGTATCGAAGTAGGTCTTTTGATCCTTGAGATCCTCAAGCGGCTCAAGTCCGATGGTCAGGCCCGAGTTGCCGGTGGTGATTGCATAAGACGCAGCCGGATGCACCGGGTAGTCGGCATACTTATCTGCTGCGTAGACAGCCAGCGCCAGAGACAAAAGAGAAATAATACAGAAAGTTTTGATGGACATACCTGCGAGTTCTGAATAGATAGTGCAAAGAATGGGGAAAACGTTACAAGAAAAGCAAAACCAAATGCAACCGCAAAAAGGACACGAAGGACGCAAAGGTTAGCATCGTGGGAATGCAGACCAGGATTCATAGAGAGTCCTAGCGTTTGGAGCGTCCGGCGGCGGCGCTTTTAACGGCGACTTTTTTGGGTGTCGGCTTAGCGGGCCTGGCAGGCTTCTCTGCGGCGGGCTTAGGCGCAGGCTTGGGTGCAGGCGTAGCCGTAGCCGCGGGTGCAGAGGCAGGGGCTGTGCCTTGCATGAGAGCCGCCACTCCTTTACGGAACTCGTTCATGTCAAAGCTGGGATCGTCTTTGCGGCCTTTCGGCAAAGCGTATTCTTTGTGTCCGGCACAAAAGTCAGCCGGTTGTCCAATATGCTCCAGGATGGCCGCTACACCACGGCGATAGGCGTCCATCTGAACTTCGGGCCACGGTGAATCATTTTTCAGCCCGGTGTTCTCCGCCTCGATGCCGATGAAGCTGGAATTACCGGTGGTGATGCCCTGCCAAGAGCCTTTCCCGGCGTGATTGCATCGCCCGGCGGCAATCACAAAAAACGTGCCATCGCGGCCAAGGCCAAGCTGAGAGAGGGGGCCGGGAAGATCGGAGCGTCCTTTGATCAGCATGTTCAGGGTGGGCATGTTTTCTGACTTCCGGGGTGTGGCGGTGTGGTGGCATATCACACCCTTGATGGTGTCCATGGCGCCGCGTCCGCGCTCCTCCCATCCATCGGTGAGGACAACTTTCAACCCTTTGTCTTTCAATACTTGAGGCAGCCAGGTCAATGAGAATGGCATTTGGGGCGCTCCTTGTTGGTACAGCCGCAATTGTTCCTCAGCTAAAACCCAAATGCAACCGCAAAGAACGCAACGCAGCAGAGCCGCAGAATTGCCAAAATTGCCATAACTTGTAATTGCCATAATTGAAAGCCTGTTAAGGCAGTTGAGGAGACAAAACTTGCGCGAAAGGACACGACTTTCAAAGTTCCCGGCGGAGCAAGCAACCAAGGCTGTTCGCCGGCTGCTAATTGCTAGGTACCAGTTGCTTTTTCTGCTAGCATGAGCACCAACACTGCTCAGCAGGGAAGCATTATGATTCGCAACTTTGTCGTCTTTGTTGTGCTGGCCATTGCAGCCGCAACACTTGCTCAGGACAATCAGCCAGCTTCGCAGCCCCAGGGTGGGGCGCAATCCACGCAGCCCGCGCAACCAGCATCAGCCCCGGCACAGCCCGCAGCCAGCCAGGTGCAGACAACGTCAGCACCCAGCCAGCCTGCCACTGTCCTGAAATTTACCAGCCGCTTGGTAGTGGTGGACGTGATTGCGACTGACCACAAAGGCAATCCGGTAACGGATCTCAAGCGCGAAGATTTCACCGTCCAGGAAGACGGCAAAGAACAGCCGCTCCGGGTGTTTGAGTTTCAGGCTCCCAGCCATGCTCCGGAGCCCGCAACCGCACAAGATGCCGCTGTCAAACTTGCGCCGAATATCTTCAGCAACGCACCCAGATTCAAGCCCAGCACGCTTCTTAACGTACTGCTGCTGGATGCGCTGAACACCAAGACCATTGACCAGAAGCGGGCGCGCGAACAGATGCTGCAGTTCCTGGAGAAGCTGCCGCAGGGGCAGCCGGTGGCGGTGTATGCGCTGGGCACCAAGCTGCGATTGCTGCAGGACTTCACAACTGACCCCAACCTGCTGAAGGACGCGGTGAAGAACCTGAAGGGGAAGAATTCTCCGGTGCTGAACAATCCGGCGGGCGGCCCGGACATAACTGGTATTTCGGGTCTTGCCCAGGAAAGCATGCCGCAACAGATGCTGCAGCAGGTATTGGAATTCCAGAAAGAGGAGACTGCTATGCAGACGGAGCTGCGCGTGCGGCTCACGCTCGATGCTCTTGACTCCATTGCCCGCTCGCTCGCCGGCTATTCCGGACGCAAGAACCTGATCTGGCTTTCCGAAAGTTTTCCCATGCAGATCCTGGCCGATGAGAACATGAACAGCTCGCGTTCCTCCTCCACGCCCAGGGACTTCTCACAAGAATTCATCAAAACTGCAACCCAGCTTACAGACGCGCAGGTGGCCGTCTACCCAGTGGACATTGGCGAACTGGTGGGCAATTCGGTGTATGCCGACCTCAGCAATACAGACAGTACCGGCGGCTACATGGGCCGGACCCTCACCGGACGTGGCGGCGGTAACCCACGCACGGCTGCGAACACAGAATTGGGCCAGACCTCCAACCAGCAGTTCAACCAGCACACCAGCATGAATGACATTGCGGATCGCACCGGCGGAAAAGCCTTTTACAACCGCAATGATGTGGTCAATTCCATCGGCAAGGCGATTGACGACGGCTCCAGTTATTACACCCTGGCGTATGCTCCCCAGAATAAAGATTGGAATGGCAACTTCAGGAAAATCCAGGTCAAGGTCAATCGTTCCGGAGTAAAGCTGCGCTACCGCACGGGCTACTATGCCAGCGATCCCAGGGCTTATGCCAAGGTGAGCGAGGACCGGCGCGCAGCGGATTTCCGCACGGCACTCAGCGTCGATTTTCCGGTATCAACGGCGGTTGCTTTTCAGGCGCGGGTGCGGACACCCTCGGCTGAGACCAAGAATAAAACCGTGGTGAATTACGCGGTTGATCCCAAGGCGATCAACTTCGAGACCCAAGCGGACGGACTGCGCCACGCCGGAGTAGATTGCGCAGTGGCCGTCTACACGCGCCAAGGCAACCTGATCAACGTGCATGGCAATACGTCCAACGCCAAACTGACGGATGAACAGTTCGGCAACATCATGAAGGCGTACTTCCCCTGCAATATCCAGTTTGATCTTTCCCCTGGCGATTACGTTTTTCGCATGGGCGTGCGCGACACCAACACCGGCCTCATCGGCTCAACCAATGCAATTGTGACGGTGCCAGCGACGACAGCGGCAGGGGGGAACTAGCAGTCAACAGTGGGATTGGCTCAATGAGTCAATGGATAATCTGGTAAATAGGTAAATTGAAGGTGCTGACTGCTGAGTTGCTTGTCTGTGATCTACGTCACAGCCCTGCGGGGGATTGAGCTGCTAAAAAGGGAAGAGAGCCATTTCTCTTTTTTCCCATGGCGCAGGAACATAGCGAGAGTTTCAGGCTGGTCATTCAGCATATCCATGATCAGGCCAACGGAAACCGATACTACAATATGGTGGCTTATCGAGAAGGCCGTTCTCTAAAGGCCTCGGGAATTCCATTGGACCGGCTGCTCTCCCGGTTGGGCCAGGCCCTGCCCGGGTTTGACAGCGGCAAAATGCTGATGGACGGGGCAGAAACCTTCGTGGTCTTTACCGGCCGCTTCGAGCTCACGAATCATCAACTCGCGACTCTGGGACTGGAGGAAAATTGGTGAAAGAGAATGGGTAAATGAGTAATTTGGTAAACGGGTAAATTGAAGATCGCTGATATGTTTTCAATTACCAAATTACCAAACTACCCAATCCCGTCATTCTCCTTTGCCGAGCTTTCTGCAGAGCGCGCCGAGTTGCTCCTGCTCTTCCAGCGAGAGGCGGTTCATGATCTCGGTGATGAGTTGCGCGTGCTGGGGAAAGATTCTGGCAATCAGCTTTTTCCCGGCAGGCGTGATCGTGGCAATCACAAAGCGTTTGTCGCCGCCTTCCTGGCAGCGCTTCACCAATCCACGTTTCTGCAGATTGTCGAGCACCAGCGTGAGATTGCCGCTGCTCTTGAGAATGCGGCGCGCCAGATCGCCCAGGTTGAGCGGCCCCACGTGGTAGAGCGCCTCCAGCACCGAAAACTGGCTGTAGCTCAACCCGGCTTCTTCAATGCCCGTCTTGGCGTAGTTCTGCGCGGTATTGGCGGCACGCGAGAGCTTGATGTAAGTGTCCAGCGCGCGCTGCTGGGCCGGGCTTCCTTGAAATCGCTCTTTCATCGCTTCCCGATATAGACCGGCAGCAGAAATTTCCCCGGGCGAAGAATGCCGGAAGAACTCGCCCCTGCCCATGAAGTAGGTTATGAGCCAACGATGGACCGCGATCTGCTTACAATGTTTTATGGAGTCTTGCTGACCAGACCCTTGGGCGCAAGCCTGATCGTGACAAAGGGGACGCAGCAAAGGGCGTAGCCGAAACTACACCCTCTTTAACGAAATATCCTATAAAACAAACCGCATTAGCGCAAATAGTGGATGATGAAGTCTTTACGCTCATTGAGGAGTTTCCGGTAAAGCGAAACACAAGGTCCCTCCGGTTCTCCACTGGCGTGGAGAACCCTCGGGATGACGACCGTTAATTAGCAATATCGATGACTACTAAATACTAAATATTGACTACCGACGACTGACTGACCGACTACTTACTGAATATCGAATTGCTCTGGATGCAACAGCGGGTCTGACTTCACCAGGATGGTCCTGCGGGTGAGTTCTTCCATCTCCTGCAGCCAGCGCGCGTTGTTCGATTTGAGCGCCTTGGCTACGTCGGGATTCACGCGCAGCACCATGTCATGATCAACCTGGCGCGCCATCTTGCGCATTTCGACGTAGATTTCGTTACACACCGTAGTGACGGACTTGATCATGCCGGTGCCGGTGCAGATGGGGCACGGCTGTCCCAGCGTGCGCTCCAGCGACTGCTTTACACGCTTGCGGGTGATGGCCACCAGTCCGAAATCGTTGAACTGAAGAACCTTGGAGGGCGCGCGGTCGGCCTTGAGCGCTTCTTCCAGCGCCTGCATGACTTTCTGGCGGTTCTTGCGCTCATCCATATCGATGAAGTCGATCACGATGATGCCGCCCAGGTCGCGCAACCGTATCTGGCGCACGATTTCTTTGATGGCATCAATGTTGGTCTTCACGATGGTGTCTTCAAGGCGCGCCGTCTTGCCCACGTACTTGCCGGTATTGATATCGATGGCCACCAGCGCCTCGGTCTGGTTGATCACGATATAGCCGCCACTCTTCAGCCATACTTTCGATTTGAGAGCTTTGTCGATCTCGTCAGAGATGCTGAACTGTTCGAACAGCGGAGTCTCTTTGGTGTAGAGCTTCACGCGCCTGACCAGCGAAGGCTGGAAGCGGCTCACGAAGCGGAGGATGCGCTCATATTCCTGCTCGGTATCCACCCAGATGGAGGAGAAGCTCACCGTTACCTGGTCGCGCAGGATGCGTTCTACCAAGTTCAGGTCGTGGTAGATCAGCGCCGGGGCCTTCGACTTCTCGGCCCGGCCCCTGATCTCGTTCCACAGATTGATCAGGAAGCGGATATCCGCGCGCAGATCGTCTTCATTCGCCCCTGCCGCAGCGGTGCGGACGATGAATCCGCCGTGGGCCTCGCCGCGCTCGCTCAGCGCGATACGCTTGAGGCGCTGGCGCTCTTCTTCAGAAGCAATCTTGCGTGACACGCCGGTGTGGTGCACCGTGGGCATATAGACCAGGAACCTGCCCGGCAATGCGATATGGCTGGTGATGCGCGCACCCTTCTTGGCGATGGGTTCCTTGGCAATCTGCACCAGGATTTCCTGGCCTTCCTTCAGCAGGTCAGAGATTGCGGGAAGCTGGCGCTGCACGAAGTGGCGTGGACGCCCGCGCATGCGCCGCCCAAATTTGCGGTTGCGGCGGTCCGGACGCCCCCGGTCAGAGCGTTGCGGATATGCGCCCGCTGAGCGCACTTCGACGCGTCCGTTCTCAACTTCTTCGGCCCCGGCTTCTTCGGGGTCTTCATCCTCGTCTTCGTCTTCATCTGCGGCCGTGACGTGCTCGAACTCTTCTTCGTCTTCTTCCAGCCCTTCAGCTTCATACTGGCCGGTGGCAACTTCATTCACATGAGCATCGCGGACGGCCTCGGTCAATTCGCTGCCCATCGAGACCATCTGCTCATCGCGGCCCATCTCTTCTTCTTCCAGCTCTTCGAACTCGGCAAGCTCGAGGTGATCTTCATAGGCGGGAAGGTCGCTCTCTTCTTCCTCAATCTCTTCTTCTTCCATTACGCCAGCGCCGGCAGTCGTCCAGGGCTTAGCTTCTTCTGCTCTGGCAGGCTCTGCGGCAGGATGGACACTCCCGGTCTCCTCTGATTCTTCGGTGTCTTCCGTTTCCTGGGGAGCTTCGACGGTGCCGCCACCGAAGACGCTGGCCACATTCATGCTTTCAAAGCGCTGCCGGTTTTCTTCTTCCTCGACGTGCCGGATTTCTTCGTGAGCAGCGGGTTGAGGTTCTTCCTCAGCCGCTATGAACGCATCTGATGATGCGCTTTCGGTGTGGTGTCCGCCCGCTTCGATCTCCTCTTCCGCTTCTTTTGTGGGGGCCGGAGCGGTGTATCCCAGATCGTGACGCACCGCGTAAGAGGCCTGCTGCAGCGGCTCATCACTGAAATGAGGTTCTGCAGGGTGGTGCGGCTGCGTTTCTTCCTGCACCGCAGTCTGAGCAGTTTCCGTGGGCGCAGCTTCACGCGTGGCCACAGGCGCATGCCGCTCACCGCTACGGCGGTACTTGGAGATCGACTCACCGGGAAGCACCATCGAACCCGGTGCAAACTGGGCCGGATCAAGTGAATATTCCGTGGAAGGTTTTGACCTGTATTGAGAAACCGGCTGCGCAGGCGGCTCGGGCTTAGGATGGCTGGGTGCTGCGCCTTGCGGCTGATACTTGGAAAGCGACTCGCCGGGCAGGATGATCGGCTCGAAATCTCTATGCCCGGTGTGGGCCGCCGGTGTATATGACTGGGGCGGCTGGCTTTCTGCAACAGGCTCCGCCGGACGCGTTTCACGTTCAGGCGCCGGCCTTGCCTCGCGTTCGCCGCGTTCACTCAAGCGATTCTGCCCGCGATTATCGACGCGTTCCGGAAAACGTCCGCGCCCGCGGCGACGACGTCCTTTCCACTTGCGCGCCCCGCCGTCACGCTCTGAATCTTCGCCGTTCTCGCCTTCAGCGGAAGCTTCTGCAGTGGCGGGCTCCTCTGCCTCTTCTTCTACATGAACGTGCCTGGCATGAGGCTCTGCCGGTGGTATGACCTCTTGCGCCTCAATCGGCTCGGAATGTTCCGGCGACGCCGAAACTTCGTAAATCTCCGGACGGCTGCGCGAAATCACCTGCTCCAGGCCTTCTGTTTCGTCCTCTTCTTCCAGGAGGAAGTCGGAAACATACAGGAACGCATCGCGCTCCAGGCCTACGTTGACAAATGCTGACTGCATGCCAGGAAGCACGCGTGTGACCCGGCCTTTGTAAATCGAGCCGGCCAGAGTGTATTCATTTTCACGCTCGTAATACATCTCTGTGAGCTGGTCATCTTCGACAATCGCCACCTTAGTCTCATGGGGTGTCGAAGAGACAAATAATTCTTTTGACATGGATTCTCCGGTCTACCGGCCGGAAGAAGAAGGAGTGAAGTTCAGAGCAATCAGTTTGAGGGGGGCTCAAAAACTTTCAGGGAGATACACTCTGGCCTTTGAATCCAAGGCCGCCTGCCATCTGCCTATAAGCTTGCCGTAAATCTTTTTGCACCTTTGCATTTCCGGGTTTGTGGCCACTCTGCAACTCTGCGGGGCCGTTCCCCGCCCGGAATGCTTTTCTCTGAAATTCTCTCCGGCATTCTTTCTTTGTGCCGGTACGCCCTCTTTAACGTAAGGGCATAACGTTTAATCTTTCTACAACTGCTGCGCTGCGAAGCGCCAATTCTTTTTCCCCGGCACGCGCCGCCGTTTGCGCGTTCCAAGGCGGGTCAGTTCACGAACCGGCGCATGCGAACGTTCATCACAATACCCAGCGCCAGGAACATGAATAATAACGACGAGCCACCGTAGCTCATCAATGGTAACGGTATACCGGTGACAGGCATGTAGCCCACCACCATGCCGGCGTTTACCAGGATGTGGAACAGGAGCACCGCCACCACACCCATCACCACAAAGCCCCCAGCGCGATCAGGCGCAGTTTGAGCATTATGGATCAAACGCATCAGCACCATAAAGTATAGCAGTAGTAAACCTACCGCGCCCACAAACCCGTGTTCCTCGCACCAAGCCGCAAAAATGAAGTCGGTGTGAGGCTCAGGGAGAAACGATCCCTGGGTCTGCGTGCCTTTCCTTATCCCCTTGCCCCAGATACCGCCGGAACCCACGGCAATCTTGGATTGGTCAAGCTGGTACCCGCCTTTCTGGGAATCAGCTTCAGGATGCAAAAATGTCAGCAGCCGCTCTTTCTGATACTGCTTCAGGCCGTAATGCCAGACCGCGGGCATGAGCACCCCCGAAACCAGCAGGATGACCATGGCATGCTTGAACTGAATTCCTCCCAGAAACAGGGCAACAATCACTACGGGGACATAGGTCAGCGCCGTGCCCAAGTCAGGTTGCTTCAGCACCAGCATCATGGGGAAGGCAGCGATCAGCCCAGCCTTCACCACGTCTGACAGCGATGCCCGGTCAGTGTCTTCACTGAAGTATTCGGCCAGGGCAATGATCAGGACGAACTTGACCCACTCCGAGGGCTGGAAGTGCTGACCGCCGGGCAACTGAATCCAGCGGCGCGCCCCCAGGTACTTCTTGCCGAACAGCGCCACTGCCAGCAGCGACAGGATCGAAATGATATAGAACCACTTGGCATTTTCGAGCAGCACCTGATAGTTCACCAGGCTTACCACGAACATCAATAGGACGCCTGCAATAATCCAGTAAATCTGCTTGATGTGCGACCCGGCAAACTTTGTCCCCCAGGTGGTGCTGTAAATCTCGACGACCCCCAGCGTGCAGATCAGCAAGACAAACCCCAGCAGCACCCAATCAAAGTCCCGATATGAAATCATTTGGCGCATGATAGTCAGTGTTCAGTCGGAGCAGTTATCTTATAGCTACTAGCTTCTAGCTCGTAGCTAAAAAGCCGCCAGCCTTGGCCCTTGGTTTTTAGTCTCCTGTCGTAGTTCTTAGTCTCTCTTTGAAGGTCAGATTTGAAATGACCAGTATGCTTTTGCTTCCTCTGCCCTGAAAATCCCTATGCCGCCATGGGTGTCGTGAGTACCTTCAGACCGAGTTCCTCTAA
>QHVI01000096.1 GCA_003223515.1 Candidatus Angelobacter sp. Gp1-AA117 | reverse complement strand
CGAGCACGCTCACGTAAACGATATTGGGATCGCGCGGATCGATGACGATGTTGGAAATCTGCCCGGCATCCTTCAAGCCCATAAAATTCCAGGTAGCCCCGGCATCAGGAGAGAAGAAGATTCCTTTTCCGGTAATCACATCATTGCGGATGTTGGATTCACCCGTGCCTACCCAGATCAGGTTGGGATTTGAGGGGGCCAGGGCGATGGCCCCAATGGATGCGGTGTTCTGCTTCTCGAAAATCGGCTTCCAGGAAAGGCCGCCATCCTGGGTCATGAAGACGCCGCCACCGCCTGCGCCCACATAATAGATGTTGGGTTTACCGGGAATTCCGGCCACCGCGGCGATGCGTCCACCGCCGACTGCGGGGCCAAGGTTGCGGAAACGCATGTTCTCCAGCGGATCTTTCGATTCGTTTCGAGCGGCCGTCTCAGGAGCGCCGCTGCGAGGCGCTGCCGCTTTGTCGCTTTCCTGCGGCTTGGCGGCCTGAGCGCCATGTGCGTGCTGCTTATCTTTATCTGTTTTGTCGGACTTCAGCCCTTCGGCGAGCAGAGCAGACTGCATGCTCCACACCAAGCCCAGCAGAGCAACTGATTTCAGAATGGTTTTCATAGACGACTCCTGTGCATGGAGAAGTAATTAGGAAGGCGAACCGCGAATCATACAGCAAAAGCGGGGGCGAGGACTACTTAAGATCGGGTGATCCAGCGATCGGGAGATCTGGTGATCGTAACCCCAGCCGTGAAATCAATGAGATTCGAATCAGTGAACGCCAATGCTTGAAATCAATCAGAGCTCATCCGTTTCATCAGCACAATGCAGTGCTAAGGGTCTTATTTCCCGTGGCCGTTTGCACGCTGGCGGAACGCCGAGTTTTCCGCTCTCTTGGCGTAGACGTCTACCAGGAAACTTACCTGATCTACGAACCCGGCATTGCTGAACATGGCTGGAACTGTGCCGTCGCGGAGAACCCGCAGCATTTCCGCAGCCTGGGCCAGGCATTCGCTCCTGGCTGCGTAATCCGGGTCTTGTGCATCAAGGCGGGATGCGGTCTCAATGTACATCCACAATAAATGGCGCATTGCATTGAGAGAGGACTTGAACTCGCTGATGACTTCCGTCGTAAGAAAATGTTCTACTGTTTCCCGGTTTCCTGTTTTCTCTGCAGTTCTGGCTTCCACCAGCAACGCATTCAGGTCTTTGGCAATCCGGCACACTCGTTCCTTCATGTCACTCATAACTGGCTCCTTAGTACCGGCGGCAAAAATGGTGCGCGTATAGTACCGCAATTTGGCCTCTGACACGATGATGTGTCGCACCAAAAGTAATTATTCTTATTTTGTGGCTGTAAGACAGGCCCCAATATTAAAAAAGTAAGCCAAGAGGCCGAAAACCCTGAATAAAGCAGCAGGAGTTTTTTGTCTTTTACCGGTCAATTACTTCTCCCGGCCTGGCGGCCATCACACATGGGCGGCCGTTTCCATGCGTTGTGGGTAAAAGTCCGTAACCCTTCATTCTTCATGGCTCTTTTCATGACGAAAGTTGTTATTGAACAATTGCTCTCCAGGAGATATATTTCTAGGGTCCACTGATAAAATGCGGCGGATATTCTCCATCCCGGTTATTGCAGCCCTTGTTTGCTCGTGGTTTTCGCCTCTCTGGGCAGCTACCTGCGAAACGACAGGGAAGCGCTCTGCCTGCCACCGCGAGAACCATGTGGTGCACCACTGCGACATGATGGGCCACCACCATGCAGCCGATATGGAGAGTACTGAAACTGCGCTGAGCAGCGGGGTCTCCAAGTGCCCGATGGATTGCTGCAGCCAGATTTACTCCGCCA
Organism: Candidatus Angelobacter sp. Gp1-AA117; assembly: GCA_003223515.1. Taxonomy (GTDB): domain Bacteria; phylum Acidobacteriota; class Terriglobia; order Terriglobales; family Acidobacteriaceae; genus Angelobacter. The sequence continues at coordinate 21,669 of QHVI01000096.1, read as the reverse complement.
ACGGAACGGCTCCGGCCCGAGGATTCACTGCTCCGCTGCAGTTGGTGACTAGCTATGAGTTCCATCGCGCCGCCGTCGTTTTTGCCAGCCCGGGTTTCTCTTCCCATACTGATCGCGGCCCCCCACGCGCTTAATCCTCTATTGAACTAATCGGAACGCTGTGCACCGTAATTTCTGTATTTGCGGCTGCCTGCTTGTTCTTTGGAAATCGAAGCAGTTCATCCGCAGGAATTGGCCTTGAGGAGGATCTGAAATGAAGCGCGACATTCGCTTTTATCGAGCAAGAATTGTTCTACGCAGTGTTGCAATGCTGCTGTTGTTATCTTCCATCTCTGTCTATGCTTCCGTGTTTGGGGCCGTTAAAGTCATCGTTCATGATCCCCAGCACCGGCCTGTTCAGGGGGCTGAGGTCGTGATTCAGAGCCGCAGTTCAGCCCTGAAGCTGCAAGGCAAGACCAATGCAGATGGCGTTGCCACTGTGCTCAACGTCCCGGCTGGCGAATACAACGTGACCATCACTGCCGCCGGATTCAGCGCCGAGCCGCAGCCCATTACCGTCGCGTCAGACAACGTCCAGGAATTGCATATTGCGCTCACCGTGGCTGCCGCCAAAGAGACGGTGGAGGTCTCGGGCACTCCGGAGTTGATCAATCCCTCATCTTCCACCACCACTACCTTGGTCAACCGCACCGAGATTGCGCATACTCCCGGAGCAGACCGCACTAACAGCCTTTCTGTAATCACCGATTTCGTTCCCGGTGCATACATAGTGCATGATCAATTGCATGTACGCGGCGGACACCAGGTGACCTGGGCGATCGATGGCATTCCCGTCCCCAACACCAATATCGCCACCAACGTGGGCCCGCAATTCGATCCCAAGGACATCGATTACATAGAAGCGCAACGCGGCAGCTACTCGGCGGAATCAGGCGACCGCACCTACGGAGTCTTTAACGTAGTGCCGCGTTCCGGCTTTGAGCGTGACCACCAGGCCGAGCTGCTTACCAGCTACGGAAGCTACAACTTCACCGATAACCAATTGAGTTTTGGCGACCATAGCGACCGTTCTGCCTATTACTTCAGCCTGAATGGCAATCGCACCGATTACGGTCTCGAGACTCCTACCAGCAAGATTTTTCATGACCAGGCTGCCGGCGGTGGAGCTTTCACGTCACTGATTTTCAACGTGACTCCCGGTGACCAGCTGCGCTTTACCGGATCTGCACGCTCCGATTATTACCAGGTGCCCAATGACCCGGATGCGCAGGCGGCGGGAGTCCGCGACCGTGAGCGCGAGCAGGATGTATTCGGCAATTTCTCCTGGGTGCACACCGTCAACTCCGCCACTGTCCTCACCATTTCGCCGCTGTTTCATTTCAACCGCGCAGCCTTTGAAGGCGGTCCGCTCGACGTTCCATCGGCCACCGCCAACCGCGCTTCTTATTATGCCGGTGGCCAGGCTTCCATCGCAGTAATCAAAGGCAGTCACAATATGAAAGTTGGGGCTTATGCGTTTGCGCAGCATGACAATACGCTGTTCTCACTGGTTGCCAATGACGGTTCGGGTCAGGCCTTGAGCCAGCGCCAGAAGGTGGGTGGTGATCTTGAGGCGCTCTTCGTCGAAGACCAGTACAAGGCTACAAGTTGGCTGACCTTGAATGCCGGGGTGCGCTTTACCCGCTTCGCCGGGCTGCTCCCAGAAACTGCCGGAAGTCCGCGATTGGGTGCAGCGATTCGTATCCCGCGTATTAACTGGGTGCTGCGCGGCTCGTACAGCCGTTACTACGAGGCGCCGCCGCTCGACACACTGTCCGGACCGCTTCTCCAGTTTGCTTTGGACCAGGGCGTGGCATTCATCCCGCTGCGCGGCGAGCGCGATGAGCAGCATGAGGTGGGCCTCAGCATTCCGGTGAAAGGCTGGGTGTTTGACTTTGATCACTTCCGCACGGGCGCGCATAATTTTTTTGACCATGATGTGCTGGAAAATTCGAATATCTTTCTCCCGCTCACGATCGAGAGCGTGCGCATCATGGGTTATGAGGCTACCGTGCGCTCACCACAGGTGTTTCACCGCCTCGATGCGCACCTGGCCTATTCCCACCAGAGCGTCGAAGGCACGGGAGGCGTGACCGGCGGACTGACTGATTTCAGTTCCCCTCGGGAAGGTTTCTTTTTTCTCGACCACGATCAGCGCCACACCTTGAGCACGGGTTTCACGCTGCAGATGCCCCGCAGAAGCTGGCTCTCAGGAAACTTCAGCTATGGTTCCGGCTTTGTGAATGGCGACGGTCCCGAACACCTGCCCAGCTACCGCACCATGGACCTTTCAGTAGGAAAATCATTCGGCGAGAACTGGTCAGCCAAGATCACCGCGACCAACCTGGCGAATAAGCGCTACTTCATCGATCTGAGCAACACCTTCGGCGGCTCGCATTTCGCCGATCCGCGCCAGATATCGGCGCAATTGCGGTACAGGTTTCATTATTAGAGCAAACCAAAGTTGCTGTAGCCTGAAAGCAAACGTGTGGCACAGCCGCCCCCGGCTATGCGGCGTCATCTTGAGCGTAGCGCCGCCACGCTTTTTCTTTTGGAAAGTTTGTAGCGCGAAGCGATTTACAGGTGCTACCCTTCTTTGGAATGGTGGGTGTTTCATTAAAGACGATTTCAATAGTAGCCACCGCAATATTAATTGCGTGTGCAGTGGCTCTGTTGTTGCGACACAGCCTCTTCGGCGCCGGATTGGTGAGTATCTCGTTGCAGATTGCCGGGCTGCTGCTTGTCTTGTGGGCGCGGCTGACCTTTGGCATGCGCAGCTTCCATTTTGCCGCCAATCCTACGGAGGGCCCGCTGATCACCAGCGGTCCATATCGCTACATTCGCAATCCCATCTATGCCGCGGTGTGGCTGGTGAGCTGGACAGGCATCGCCGTGCACTGGTCTCTCACGAATGCACTTCTGGGGTTGCTAATTCTGGCGGCTTTGATCGTGACAATATTTTGCGAAGAACTGCTGCTGCGCCACAAATATCCGGAGTACCGCAATTACGCGCAGCGCACCTCCCGGCTGATTCCATACTTGCTCTAGTCCAGCTACGCCACTGCGCTCTTCGCTTTCTCGATGGCATTCAGCATGACTTCGTCTTCGCAGAATTTGAACCAGGCGAGGCCGCGCTGCTGGGCTTCTTTTTCTTCGGCTTTCGCAAGGTATTCAAGATCGGGCTTGAGCACTAGTTGCAGATTCTTCTTGTGCAGGCTGCGGATGATCTCGGCGGCGGAGGCGGCGTTGGTTTCCTGTGCACCTTCGAGATACTTGAGCACCTGGGCTGCGCCTTGTTCGCCATCATGGCGGGCGATGCCTACCAACCCCTCACTGGCTTTGCGCGCCCAGCCCACTACATAAGTGCCTTCGAGAATCTTTCCGCCCTGCGGATCGAAGACTTCGTAGCAGGCTTTCTTCGGATCATTGGGATCGGAGCTGGTGACATAGGCGGAGTTGCTGTAGGGAAGTCCAAGGGCAGGATCAGCGACATCACCTATAGCAAAGATCATGGTGTCTACTTCAAGGTCAGCAGTCTTGTCCGTAGCTTTGGCAGCAACATCGCCATTGCGGTCTACCAGGATGTTTTCCGTCACGGTGAGGCGGCTGATGCGTCCTGAGACATCCGGATGAATCGATTGAGGAGAACTCAGGAAGCGGAAGAGCAGCCGCGAACTAGTCTTCGTAGTTGCAGGCTTGGCCAGCACCGGGAAGGTAGATTCAGGCAAAGTTGCAAGATCCTGTCCTACGGCCTTCACGTGGCTCTCGATACGTTTGAGTTCGTCCTGGAAGGCATCGCGATCGAGGAACATCTCGATTTCTTTGAATTCTTTGTTATCGAATTTGGCTTCAAAGGGACCGCGGCGAGCGACGATAATGACTTCTTCCGCGGTGTGCAGCGGGTCATCGATCAGCAGCCAGCGGGCGATATCCACCGCCACATTTCCCATACCGACGATGGCGACGCGCTTGCCTACGGAAAAGTCCTGCGTGGCAAAAGGCGGAAGCGAATTGTAGAAATAGACAAAATCTTTCGCTGAATAGACGCCCCGGGAGTCGCTGCCGGGCAGCCCGAGTTGCTTGGCGCCCTGCGCACCCACGGAAAACACCATGGCTGTGGGCGAGAACTGCTGCAGTTCGGCGATGGAAATAGCTGTGCCGTTGCCTACAGGCACGTGTCCCAGGTAGTGCACGTTGGGCAGACTCAGCACCTTGGCGAACTGCTTGCGCAGGCCGATCTTCATCTTGTCTTTAGTAGGATAGATGCCGTATTCGGCGAGACCGCCGGGTTTGATGTCACGGTTGAAGACGATCACTTCATGGCCTGCCTGCCCGATTTTCTGCGCCGCGAATAACCCTGCGGGCCCTGCGCCTACCACGAACACGGTTTTCAAAAAGATACCCCCTTGTTAACCCTCAATTTTGCCTGATGCACGCGTGATTCACCAAACATGAAATCGAGCCATTCGGAAAATCAAAACCTTAGCGCTGATGACGCTGATCTCACTGATTTATGCTGATCTTAATCATAGTGTCTTGGGTCACACCGGGATGTGATGTGAATCACTGCTGTTTTCACGGACAAAGACGAAAGTAACAGCAGGAGAATGCTATGAGATTCACCGGCAGAGCTGTATTGATTGCAATCCTCTTTATTGGTGTTTTTGCAGCCCTTTTGGGTGCTCAAAATAAACCCGATGTTCCTAAATATGATCTTTCCCATCAGCAGGTCTTCACCGGCATCGTAGGCCAGTTGAAAGACTATCAGTGCCCAGTGTCAGGCATGATTGGCACGCATCTCGCCCTGAAAGAGATTACCGAGACCCTGGAAGTACACATGGCTCCAGCGGCCTTTATGAAAGAATACGGAATTGTGATCCATCCGGGAGAGAAGGTGCAGGTCACAGGCGTGAAGGTACTCTTTGATGGAAAACCCGCGGTGCTGGCCAGGAGCGTCAGCGTGCGCAATGAGACGTTTAGTTTCAGAGACGAAAAAGGAAGACCATTATGGTAAGGAGCAGGTAACTGCAAAGGTGCTACGGGGAAAGTTGCTTTTGTTCGATGATCTCTACGCCCGGAGGAGGAGTGAAGCGGAAGAGACTGTCCTGCACTGTGACATTTTCCTGCACGTTGGCGAAGCGGAATTCGGTGGTGGTGCCATCCACCTCCTGAATCACAATGCGACTGATCTGGTGTGCAGGAGTGATTTCCAGAATCACGGAAGAGATGCGGTCCTTCATGTCTTTAGGCACGCCTCGCAACACTGTATCTCCGGCGTTCAGAGGGCTTACGTCCGGGGCGAGAGAAAGACCTTCGAGTTCTTTCTCCAGCTTGGTTTTGCCCAGCAGGTAGCGTAACGGAGAGCGAATGTCATCCAGGTTCTTGATGGCTGTCTTGCGCGCCTGCCGTTCACCGGGAACATAGAAGAATGCGTTGTGCGAGTCACTCAGAAATAATTTTTCCCGGGGCTGGCGGTATTCCCAGCGCATGCGTCCCGGCTTCTTCAGCCACAGCGTGCCGCTTTCGTTGCGGGAAATTCCCGGCCCCTGGTATATCTCAGTGAAATCTGCCTTGAAGGTCTGGAGACGGTTGTAATGGTCGTCGGTGGCATGAGCCACATCAGAGACTTTGACCTGAAAAGCCCATGAAGCCCCTGACAATGCCAGGCACAATACAGCGCAGATAATTAGCCTTGGAAATTTCATGCAGCTCTGATCTTTAGATTCACATCAGCCCTGCTTCGATAGTACCATTCGTCTCCGGGTAATAATTCTCTACTTCGATTTTCAATCGCGTTCTGCTGTGGGCATCGCTGGCCTGCGCGCTTTTGCCGCCGCTCAGCCTTATTCCCAGCCTCAGCCTGTCAGTGAAGATGGGAGAAGGCTTGTTCTTCTTTATTGATGCGGAGCGGCTCCCTAATAAAAATTGATGCAAGAAGCTTCTTGCAAAACGTTCTCCGAACAGTATGGAATAGGGCTCCTCGTTTCAGAATAGGCAGCAACATGATTCAGGATCGGAGGTTTCATGTTGCTGTCACATTTTAAAATCAGGAGGTGCGCAGAGAAAATCATATTGGTTGATAAACAATCCATTCCGTTAATTCTCTATGCTGAAAGCAAAACGGCTGCGCTAACCGGCGCAGCCGTTCCTGTCTTTATTGATAGTCCTCAAGTCAGTTGATGAATCCCGAGCGCAACGAGGGATCCCTTTATCATTCCTTTGCGTCCTTAGCGCCCTTTGCGGTTAATCCGCATTACATTTTTTGTGCAAGAAATCCAAGGCCCCACGATCTTTCAGCAGGGTAGTTTCCTCCTGATGGGAACCCGCTCAGGGTAACGTCAATCCCGCAGACGGCCTGGAGCGGTTGATTGGGAAAGCGAAGAAGCGGCCATGTCTAGCTCTCGTGGCCGCTTTTAATTTATGAGCATGATTCTTATGGAGCGCAGTCGCCCTCGGCTGCGCGGCAGGCTCTTAAATCATGGAATCTAAAGTATGTTCCGGAACTGACGAATTTTCAAAAATTCTTTGCAAGAAAACCTGCGTGACACGATCTACAGGCAGGGCAGTTTACTCCTGGTAGGAGCCGCCATGGGGCAAAACCAAAATCGGCAGACGCGCCCCATGGCGGGATAAACATCTACCAGTCAGAGACCGCTGAGACACTCTGCAATATTCCTGCATCAGCCGCGATCTTCTGGAGCTTGGTGCGGGTGTCGGACTTCATAGGCAGCATCGGCAGACGGTAGACCTCTTCGATCCTGCCCATCATGGCCAGCACTGCTTTTACCGGCATGGGATTGGACTCGATAAAGTTGGCCTGCATGAGCGGCAGGAACTTGCGGTGAATGGTGCGGGCCTTCTGCCAGTCGCCTTTCAGGGCAGCATTGGTCAGCTCTGACATTTCTTTGGGAATTTCATTCGAGGCAACGGAAATGATTCCTACTCCTCCCAGAGAGATTACTGGCAGGGTAATAGCGTCATCCCCTGAAAACACCAGGAAAGTGTCAGGAACATAATTGAACACTTCGGCAATCTGTGAGATGTTGCCGCTGGCTTCCTTCACGGCAATGATGTTGGAGATCTTCGCCAGCCGTCCCAGCGTAGCCGGTTCGATGTTGGCGCTCGTCCTTCCGGGAACGTTGTAGAGTACCAGCGGTTTATCTACGGCTTCGGCAATGGCCTTGAAATGCTGGTACTGGCCTTCCTGGGTAGGCTTGTTGTAATAGGGCGAGGCGGTCAGGATGGCGTCCACGCCTTTGCGCTTTGCGACCTCGCAGGCCTTCTCCACCGCTTCAGCCGTGGCGTTGGATGTGGCTCCAGCCACAATCGGCACCCGCCCGGCGGCTGCTTCGATGGTGATATCGATCACGCGCAGCCATTCTTCTTTGGTGAGTGTGGGCGTCTCGCCTGTAGTCCCACAGGGGACAAGAAAGCCGATTCCCGATTGAACTTGCCATTCAACCAGTTGGCGCAGAGCCATTTCATCGATGCTCTGATCTGTTCTGAAGGGGGTTACCAGGGCAGTGCCGCAACCTTGAAGTCTCATATCGTAAGTTTAACATTCACCCACCTGAGCAGAGGGATCAGGTGCTGAGACCATGGAAGGTGGTAAGGAATTGGTAAATGAGTAATTTGGTAATTTGGTAAATGAAAGGCACGACAAGATTTTCATTTACCCACTTACCAAATTACCCATTTACCAAATTCTGTCTGTTGGAATCCTTTACAACTGATCGACAATCTCGGGGAACTCGTAGAATCCGACCTTGCCCTTGATCCACTCGGCGGCGCGGACGGCGCCTTCGGCGAAGCCCAGGCGCGATTTGGCATCGTGCGTCATCAGGATGGTGTCATTGGCGGAGTCGAGCACCACCAGGTGCATGCCTACAGTCTCGCCTTCGCGCAGGGATGAGACTTCAACTTTCTGCTCCGAAGCAGATTCCAGAATCTTCTGAATGGTCACGGCGGTTCCCGAAGGCTTGTCTTTCTTGTGGATGTGGTGTTTCTCCACAACCGTGGCGCGGTAGCCCTTGTTCAATGCCGGAGAAACTGCCTGTATGGCTTTGAAGAACAGATTTACACCTACGGAGAAATTCGAGCCATAGAGAAAGGCGGTCTTACGTTCTTTCACCAGCTCGCGGACTTTATCCAGATGCTGGTACCAGCCGGTTGTCCCCACAATGACTGGAACGCCGTTTTCGGTGCAGCGGATGATATTGGGGATCACCGCATGGGGCGTGGTGAAGTCAATCATTGCATCGATGTTCTTGAGCAACTCCTGCGTCAGTCCACGGCCATCCTGGTTTTCCTGGCTGGCCATCGTCTGGACAGCGTGTCCACGCTCTTTCGCCAACTCGGCCACCAGCGCACCGGTTTTGCCCCTGCCCAGCACTAAAAGGTTCACGCGAACACCTCAGGATCAACGGTTGAGAAGAAAGCTTTGTGAAGCTGAGAGATTGCCTGAGGCACGTCGGCTTCGTCAATCACAAAGCTGAGGTTAATTTCTGACGCGCCCTGCGAGATCATATGTATGGTCACATCAGGAATGGCGCTGAAGACCTTGGCGGCAATTCCCGGCGTGCTGCGGATATTCTCGCCTACAAGGCAGACAATCGCCTTGCGCCCCTGGTATTTTACGTCGGCCAGCTTGCCCAGGTCGGCGGCAATAGCGGCAATCGATTCATTCGAGTCCACAGTAACGGAGACGCTGACCTCCGAGGTGGAAACCATATCCACAGGGCAGCGGTGGCTGGCGAAAATTTCAAAGATGCTTTTCAGAAAGCCATGCGCCATCAGCATGCGTGTAGCCACGATATCGACGATGGTGATGCGCTTCTTGGCGGCGATGGCTTTGAAGATGTTCTTGCTTTTCGGCGCTGTGGCGGTGATGCGCGTGCCTTCATTTTTAGCATTGCGCGAATTCAGGATCAGCACTGGAATGTTTTTCTGAATAGCAGGCAGCAAGGTTGCCGGGTGCAGCACCTTGGCGCCAAAGTACGCAAGCTCGGCCGCCTCTTCGAAGCTGATGGTCTTGATGCGGCGCGCCTCCGGACACAGGTTGGGATCGGTCGTCATCATTCCATCCACGTCCGTCCAGATTTCGATGCGCTCAGCGTTCAATCCCGCGCCTATGATGGCGGCAGAAAAGTCGGAGCCTCCACGGCCCAGAGTGGTTGAAATCCCTTCGCGGTTCGATCCAATGAAGCCGCCCATTACCGGAACGCGCTCGTGCTTCAGCAGCGGCGACACAATCTCATTCAATCGCGCATTGGTCCCATCGAACTGGGGCACGGCCCTGGTGAAGTTCGAATCGGTGATGATGCATTTGCGCGAATCTACGTGAGACGCATGGATGCCGCGCACTGAAAAAGCAGCAGTAGCGATCTTGCTGGAGACGCGCTCGCCGAATCCGGCAATGTTGTCTGTAGTGCGTGGAGTCAGTTCGCCCACCGCTACGATGCCGCGCAGCAGGTCATCGAGCGCGTTGAATTCTTCTTCCAGTTCCGAATGAATCTGGACAAACCTGCCTGTGCCCAGCAGGTCAGAGGCGCAGTTGAAATGGCGTTCGCGGGCAGCGCGGGAAAGCTCCAATGTCTTTTCGCGGTCTCCGGTTCCGGCGGCATTCGCCATAGCCAGAAGCTGGTCGGTCATCCTGGCCAGCGCGCTCACGATCACCACCGGATGTTCATGGAGGCGCTCGCGGACAATGGCTGCCACGCGATCAATGGCCTCGGCATCCTGTACAGAAGTGCCGCCGAACTTCATTACGATCATGGCTGCACCTCAGCGGAAGCGAAACCATTCTTCGCACAATAAGCCTTGAGATCCTTCGCCCAAACTGCGGGCTCAGGATTTCGCCTGCAGGCTCCCGCTACGCTCACGCCTGCAAAGCGGCTCAATTTCATCACAATCATCGGCGCACCTCAGCAGTCATGATCATGGGATGAACTGCCGCCAGGACGATCAATGGAGGTATCCCTGGGCCTTCAAAAGTTCGCCGTTGAGAACGGCAGCGCCTGCAGCGCCACGGATAGTATTGTGGGAAAGGACTGTGAACTTCCAGTCGAAGAGATTACATTTGCGCAGCCGCCCCACAACTGCTGACATACCGTTTCCACGATCTCTATCGAGACGCGGCTGGGGCCTGTCAGGCGCAGCATCATAGATGACCGGTTGCTCCGGAGCATTGGGCAGCTTCAGCTTCTGCGGCAGACAGCGGAATTCATTCCAGGCATGGATGATCTCTTCTGCCTGTGCCGGCTTGTTCAGCTTGATCGAAACCGATTCGGTATGGCCGTCTTCCACGGCAACGCGGTTGCAATGGGCGCTCAAAGTAATCTGGGCGGGAATAACGTTTGCGCCGTTCAGTGATCCCAGCAGCTTGCGCGATTCGGCTTCCATTTTTTCTTCTTCGCCGGCGATGTAAGGAATCACATTGCCCAGAATGTCGAGCGATGGCACGCCGGGATATCCTGCGCCGCTTATGGCCTGCATGGTGGCCACAAAAATTTTTTCTAGCTCGAAGCGGTGATGCAGTGGAGCCAGGGCCATCACCAGTCCAATGGCTGAGCAGTTAGGATTGGTGACGATGAATCCGCCATTGTCTTTGTACCACTTCTGCGTTTTCAGCAGTGCTACGTGATCGCTATTCACCTCGGGAATCACCAGCGGGACGTCTTCCTGCATGCGGAAGGAACTGGAATTGGAGACCACCGCGCATCCGGCTGCGGCGAACTTAGGCTCGATCTCTTTGGCGGCGGTGGAATCGAGCGCGGCAAAGATCAGCTTGGGCGCGCCATCCGGCACGGCGGCGTTCACCGTCATGGAGGCGATGTTCTTCGGCAGGGGAGTGTTGAGGTTCCACTTGGCGGCCTGCGCATACGGTTTTCCCGCCGAGCGGTCGGATGCTGCCAGCCATGCCACTTCAAACCATGGATGCTGTTCGAGGATCTGGATAAACCTCTGACCTACGGTCCCGGTCGCGCCGAGAATGCCTACTGGAATTTTGCTGTTCATGGTGGGGTACTAAATTTTATTTTAGCATTGCTGTTTTCAAATACCGCAGGGCGGGTCGTAAACCAAACCCTTTGACCACAGCGTAGCGAGCCACAACCAAAAAACCTTTCAACCGCAGAGGGCGCAAAGGACGCAGAGGAATCAGAATGATTCATTTGTGTACTGCTGTGAAGTTCTTCACGAAGGGATTCAAGGCTGAACTGAGTTTGCGGCTTCAGCTCTTGTCATCCCAAAATCTTGAAGGGCAAAACGCTTGCGGATTCAAACAAATGAAATCTTTTTTGTTTCCTCTGCGTCCTCTGCGTCCTCTGCGGTAAAACGGATGTCACGCAGCGACGGAAGCGCTCTTGCGCTTTACCAGATATTCATCCACAAACACCGAGATCAGCGCGGCCGTGGGAACTGAGACTAGTGCGCCCAGGATTCCAGCGAGCGCGCCTCCTGTCACCAGAGCAATGATCACCGCCAGCGGTGAAAGGTCTACGGTGGATTTCATGATGCGCGGGGTCAGAAAGCCGCTCTCAAGCTGCGCGTAAACCGCATAAAAGATCAGCACGCCGACGAGCTTGTGAGGTGAGTCGAATAACGCTACGGTGCAGGCCAGCACGATAGAGCTGAGCTGCCCGACAATGGGAATGATGTTGGCCAGGAAGGCATACATGGCCAGCACGTAAAAATACTTGATGCCCAACGCGAAATAGACAACAAAGCTCGCCAGCCCAAAGGTCAGCATGAGGAGCGTCTGGCCGACCAGCCAGTTGCGCATGCGGCGCTCCGCCCGTAGCAGCGTATTGGCAAGACGTTCCTGGTGTTTCACAGGGAAGAGAGAGACGGTCCAGTGAAAAGCCCGCGGACCGTCGATGATGAAATAGACGGTGAGAATAATTCCAGTGAACAGGCCAAAGATGCCGCCGGCCACGTTGCGGAAGAGCCCTGCTGCTCCACCGACAATTTCTGCGCCGTAGGCTTGCAGTTCGGTGGCATTCATATTCTGGGCAAAAGGAATGGTGTGGCTGAGCGAGGCCAGATGATGCGGCCACTCCGAGGCGAACTCGCGGGCATTGTAGTAGATGGGCGGCACGGCAAAGATCAGGAAGACCGTGAGCGCCAGTACCAGGCTCAGCATCAACACCGTAATGGCAAAGCCTCTTCCCGGACGAAAGCTATTGATTCGAATTTTGCGGATCAACCGGATCGCAGGCGAGATGACCACCGCAAACAGCGCGCTCACGTAGATGAGCAACAGGACGTCGCGCGCGGTGTAGGCAAACCAGCCCAGCAGCAGCACGCCAAAAAAGAAAAGGATGTCAGACCGGTGGTTTTTACCCATAAAACTGCCCGAGTTTCTTGCGGGGAGTGGAACTCAGTTTAGCGCAGATTTTGTGTTTTGCAGCAGTTACGGAAGGGAGGAAGAGAGTGGGTAATTGGGTAATTTGATAATTGGGTAATTTGAAACCTGAGTTTGCTCAGCTCTTCAATTTACTCATTTACCAAATTACCCAATTACAAAATTTGTCTAGTCCCTGATCACCTCTACCTGGTCCGCGGGGATGGCCATCTTGATGACTTTATAGCCGTGCTCCGGGTCGGTCACCCACAGCAGCCATTGGACACCATCGGCGTCGAGCTTGATTTTGTTGAGTTCCTGCTCGACGCCTTTAACCATGATCTTGTCTCTTCCAAGAAGCTGCACGGTTACTGTGCCTGCGGCGTGCTGGTGGGGCACCAGGATGCCGAACTGGCTGGGGTGGTCGCACACCACGCGGTTGTCTTGCCGGAGGCACCCGGTCGCCAGATAGCGCCAGATTAAAACCTCGCGATGGGAAAAGAAATTATCGTCGAGAATCACTGTGGAAGATGGCAAAACGTGGGGAACGTCCGTTTTCTTCTGGTCGGCAGGCGTAAGGTGTTCGACTAGGAGCTGGTCTTTGGCTTCAATGAATGCATCTGCCTTCTCCGGTGAGTTCGAATGCCATCTGTAGGAGCGCAGGGTGCCGTCACGGCCAATCTGCATTTCTGAGCTCTGTTCGGCACGGCTGTCGCCGTCGTTTACCTTGATTTCGGCAGTGATGGTGCCTATCTCAGGGCCTTGCTCGATCTTAAAACTCTCGGTGCCGACACGCTTACCGGCAATGAAGATTCCGAAGCTGCCGGAATCGATGATCTGAGAACCTTTCTTCTCAGTTTCTTTGCTGTTCTTCTGGTCGGTCGCACCCGCGGGCGCGATCATCAGCAGTATTCCCAGAAAACAAATACTCTTTTTCACTTCATCACCTCCGCCCATTGCAGGTGCGCTGGGCTGACATCTCTCTCTTGTGCCGCCCCTACGGGGCTCGACTCGTTGGGCTTCTCTTCTGGCCCCGGCGCTTACGTGCCGGGCTAAATTCTTTCGCGCCTACGGCGCTGGAGCATCGCAGTTCCATTCACATTCGGTATTGCTTCGGTGAACAGTATTCGATCTAACTTGTTTCACCTGCTTCGGGGGTTAAGCCCATCAGCAATTCCTCAATCTCGGCGGCAACATTCTCAACTGTTTTTCCGGCGGTTTGTATCCGGAACCGGGCCAACTCATATGCCTCGCGGCGGCTGGCAAACAGTTGATTGAACTTTTCTTTGTCCTGCGCCAGAGGACGCCCGCCGCCTTCTACCTCACAGCGTCGCGCCAGTTCCTCCACCGGCGCATCCAGCAGAACCGTGATCGCGCCTGCCTGGGAGAGCAAATCCCTATTCTGAGATTGAACAAACGTTCCGCCACCCAGGGCAATAACGGAATTCTGGTGATTCATCTCCAATAATTGCCTTAGCACCGCGCTTTCAATCTGGCGAAAGCCACTTTCCCCCACGCGGGAAAAAATCACAGCCACGCTCGCCTGTTCGTACTGCTCAATCAGATCGTCGAGATCAAAAAATTTCCAGTTCAGGCGACGGGCCAGCGCTTTGCCGGCACTGGTCTTGCCTGCGCCCATGAACCCGATCAGAAAAACGGGCCGGGTTGAGTATGGGCCGGACATTCGATCTGGCAATCTGGGCGAATCTGGCGTTCAGATTTATTGCTTCTTTACGCGGATTCTACCACTGAACGACTGTAGCTCAACTGAGGAGGAACCGGAATTGGAGGTACCTGCAAAGGAACGACCGGCATCGGGAACAAATGAGGTGTGCGTTTTGGCCTGGAGAGGGAAGTCGTTCTCGACTGAGCCGGTAATGGAGCGCGCGGTGAGATCGACTGAAGCGGTCTGTGGCAGAAACACATCGATAGCGCCATTATGGGTAATCATCACGTAATTGCCGCCGCCGGAGCAGTCACCCTGAAAGCTGATGTTCCCGCTGGCAGTGTTCACAGAGACTTTGTTGCCGCTTACATTGGCAAGTTGCACGGCGCCGCTGTTGGAGGTGATATCGACAAAGCCGCCCGTCATGTTCGTGAGACTTATGGGCGCCGCAATGCCTTTGACTAGAACGTGGGAGTTGGTCACGTTGCGAAGCGTTACCTGGCCGGTATCGGAAGAGAGAGTAAGGTCGCCACTCACGTTTTCTACCGTGATGGGTGCAGTGGCCGCGTTGATGGTCACAGCCACGCCGGGAGGCAAACCGATATCGATATCTACCTTGGCCTCATCATTGTTCGGCTTCTGCTGGGGGAGAGCGTGGGCGCGGATTTCTACCCGCCGGCCATCGGGCGTGCTGCTGGAATCGACTTCAACCTTCGGTGAATGGGGTGTACTGGAAACAATCAACTGCTGGCCGGTGGCAGCGTGAACAGTAATCGATCCGGCATTGTCGAAAACGTTGAGGATGCCGCCGCGCGCGATATTGAATTTGCCCTGTTTGGTCGATTGGGCACAGAGATGCGCCGCCCCCAGCATCAGGGTGGCGCTGAGAATAACCGAGGATGGCAGTTTGCGTAGCACGGTTCCGTCTTTCTTATGCTTATGCTTATGGTGCTTTACGGGAGCGATCGGGACGTGGCCATGTCATAAAGCATTGCCTTCTGGTGATAGGCTGCCTGCAGATGCTGCCGCGCCGCATCATCATTGGGATCGTTGTCTACGGCCTTCTGCGCGTCAGAGATATACGCGTTTGCCTCTTTCAATCCATCCTCGTATGCCTGGCGGACCTCGGGCTGCTGCTGGGAAATCTGGCTGATAAGGGTTTGGTCGTCGGCTGTGATCGAGGAGGTTGCCGGGGAATTATGGGCAGTCACGATTGCTCTGGGGTGGTAGTTGATGACTACCACCGCCAGGGTTATGACTGCTAATGCTGCTAAGACTGATCCTAAGGGTGTCCAGCTTTTCTTTTGCGTTTGGGTGATCGTCAATGTATGTCCCTGGCGGGACATTCGACCCTCCCGGATTAAGCCTTCGCGCTGTAGAGACTGCTCGATATTAGTCCAGACGCGAGGGCCGGGATCACGCATAGGCAGCAGCAGCTTGGCCTGTTCCGCGATGTATTTGAGATCGCGCACTAGGTCTGAGCAGGCCGTGCATGACTGCAGATGGGCCTCCTCGTCAGCGCTGCCGCCGGTTTCAATGATGTGCGGCAATACTTCCTGGAATTGCTGGCAATTCATTCTCTCCATCCTCTCCGTGCTTGCAGCCCAGCCGCTCACCGGCGGGAGGCCTTTTCGGCTCTACTGAGCTTCAATAGATCGCGCAACTTCATGCGCGCTTTATGTAATTGAGACTTGCTGTTGCCGATGGAACATCCCATCATCTCGGCAATCTCGTTGTGCTCATAACCTTCAATATCGTGGAGCACAAAAATAATGCGATATCCCGGTGGCAGGCTTTCAATGGACCGTTCCAGGTTGACCCGGTCAATGGAGCCCGCCAGGACGTTGTCCCGCGCTCCAATGTCTTTCTTGGGGCCGTCTTCATGCTGCGGCTCCAGTGCTTCGTCAAGCGATACTTCCGGCAGCCCTTTCTTGCGCAGGTGCATCAGCACTACGTTCACCGACAGCCGGTGCAGCCAGGTGGAAAACGCTGACTCGCCGCGGAAGGTGGAGATCTTGCGGTAAAGCTGCAGGAAAGCTTCCTGCGTCAGATCTTCCGCCTCGGCCGTATTCCCAGTCATGCGCAGGCAAAGGGAATATACACGCCGCTTATGAAGACCATACAGACCTTCAAACGCCGCCGCGTCACCACCTTTGGCACGCTCAATGGCCTCTGCTTCTGAGAGTCCCGTTGCGATGGTTTTCTTTGCTTGTGTCAATTTGCCCTTTTGAGGCCGCTTATCGTCTGAGATGCGGCTAAGTAGCTGGTTCGTTGTATTCAATACTGTGGCTGTAATGATTACGTCCCCCCAAAAGAGGTAATTTGAACCACTTTCAGGAGCTTGGGTTGCCTGAGAGCCCGAAAAAGAGTGTAAGTTTTACCTGTATGGCTGTTGGCTTAGCAAAAAGGTCGCGAGCGCTGAATAACATTCAGTTCAAGGTAATCGAATGCGACAAAACGGACATTTCGCAGATATGAGACGGGTATTTCATTTACCCAATTACTCATTTACCAAAATTGATCACCCGATCACCCGATCACCGGATCTCCCGATCTCCGATCTTTGTCCTGGCTCCCCGCCAGTAGAGAAGCAGCCCGATGCCTATCATTCCCGCCGTCGAGAGCACGATGTACAACTCAAACCATGTTTTGCTGCGAACCGTATCCGGGGGAATCATTGCCAGCCCCATCGATCCCAGGGTAACAATGAACCCCAGCAGTCCAGTGATCCACACGCCGGCGCGACCGCCGGGAACGAGAACCGCCTGCGTATTACTCTGGCGGTCTTCCCGGTAAGCGAGTTTGATCACAGCGGCATACATGTACAGGAATGGTATGAAGTACAGGATCACTGACATGTCGACCAGGAACTGGTATCCATTGGCCAGAGTGGTATTGATCTGGGAAGCAACGAGGATCACTGCGGAGATTCCCGCCTGAATCAGGATGGAAATCCAGGGTGTTTTCCAGCGCGGATGAATCTTGCCAAAAAACCCGGGGAGATAGCGGTCTACTCCGGCAACGAATGGGACACGGGCTATGCCGGCGACGGTTGCGCCTACGCCTCCGGCATTACCCACGGTTACCAGCAAGGCCGCCAGCACACCAAACCAGGCAATGCCCAGCATAGTTGAGCCATCGGTGATTGCCTGGAATACTCCGTTTCTTACATCTACATTGGGAGCAGTACGCAAAGCCAGCAGAGCAATGGTGCCGGTAATGTAAATCACAGCAATCAGCAATGCGCTGAAGTAAATCGCTCGTGGAAAGGTGCGGCGTGGTTCGCGCACTTCTTCGCTCATCGCACATACCAGTTCCATGCCGGTGAAGGCAAAGGCGATCTGAGACCAGAAATTGACCGTGCTCCAGTTCCACGTAGGTAATGAAGAATGCCAGGAGAAGTGAGTAACGCTGCCTCTGCGCATTGCGATATAGCCGCCAATACCCAGCAGCATGAGCAAAGGAACGTAGGTTGCGACGCCTCCTGCATTTTGCAGCCACTTGCCGATATTCAGGCCGACGATATTCAGCACAACGGCAATTCCCAGCAAGGCCAGCGAAGTGCCGAGGGTATAAGCCTTGCTGTCTGCCAGCCAGCCATATTTCGGGCCGCCGATGAATACTGACATGGCTACACTGGCGCTGAGCAGGCCAGGGAAATAGAAGAACGTATAAATCCAGTAGGACCAGCCTGCCACAAAACCATGGAAGTCGCCGAAAGCTTCCTTGCTCCAGACATACAGACCGCCTTCCGCAGGGAAGCGCGTGGAGAGCTCAATAATGATGAGCGCCGTGGGCAGGAAGAAGAGCACCGCGGCGAGAACCCATAAGCTGATGGAAGAGGTGCCGTTGTGGGCGGCGGCCGCGATCCAGCGTGGCCCCAGGACGGCGGCAATGTTGAAGAGCATGACATCCCAGAGGCCCATCTCGCGGCGCAACTGGGACTTGGGACTGGCGGCTTCAGGCATCAAATGATGTCCTCAAAAAGGACATTGTAGCGTGAAGGTCAAACACGACGCGGATTGGCGGTAGGCCAGGGCAGAACGATGCTGAACGGACGATTCCGTCCATTCATGCTGCTTCATAGTCATATTCGTTTGTTTCTGGCTGGACAGTCACTCGAATTTTCTTACGGCTCTCGTGCAGGTTTTCAAACATTCTGATAATGGAGGCAGCTTTCTCTTTTAGCCCTTCACCCAGTCCCAGGGCGATCAAGCGAATCAACCGGTCGCTTTGCGGACCAACCGGCTGAACGTCATTCTCCCACCTGGAGATTACCGCTGTATCGGCTGAAACGTACTTGGCAAACTCTTCCTGGGTCATTGCCAGAAATTTCCTCAGGTATTTAATCTCGGGGCCGGACAAAGGATAAGGCTTAGCAATCAGCGCCAAAGCGATCGTGCGCAGCAGGCTGTTGTGTCTTGGAATCCTGGGGCTGACGGTTTTGCATTGCGGACACTCCAGCACTTCAATATTCTTGAGAATGATGTTATCCAGCCCGCTTTCAATAAACTTGTAATCTCTGCGGGAACTGACTTGTGAAGCGCCACATTCGCATTGATTTGAATTCATAGCATCTACTCCGCAACTCAGGTCAGCACTGTCAGGACCAGCACTTGGTTACTGGAAAGGAATGTAAATACCACCTTCAGCATGCCGCCATCCGGGTCTTTGCCTTCGACTTTGTACCGCCATTGTTGAAAGCGAACTTCGAACTCCGGTTCATCGAAGATAGTGCCCTTTCTCAGCACATGCTGTGCTCCCATCGGGTCTACTTTGCGATCTACGCACCTTTGATGAAAGTGAGAATGATATTGAACGATGCCTTCCTCAAAGCAGTGCCGCAGCAAACTCAAAGCATCCTGTCGTGACAGACGCTGCGTAAACATGTACCATTGACACTTTAAGCGCAACTTGACAATTTGTCAAGTAGGTTTGGCGACACAAAAAAGCAGGCCCGAAGACCTGCTTTCTTGTGTTACCTCCGCGTCCTTCGCGGTAAAACTACTTACGATACTTCCGATACCACAAACCAACTCCGCTGCTGGCCACTCCCAGTAATCCAAGCAATGGCAGAATAGTCGAAGTAGCAGGGAGGTGGCTGTTCTCGTTGCTGCCTGACTGTCCCTGGTTGATTTGCGGGGTTGTGGAGGAACTGGCGTTCTGAGTGCTTTGGGCGCCTGCTCCGGTTTGATTGCTTGTCGAGGTTTGGGCTGGAGCATTTTGCTGCTGCCCGGGCGCTGCGCTGCTCGCGGATGCGGAAGACGTTGTGCTCTGCGGCGTACCGGCTGTTTGCGCTGGCGCGGGCATGCCGGAAGGCGGCATGTTGCTGGCCACAGTGGCGGGTTGCGCACTTATGTTATTTCCAATCAGCCTTTGCACGTCGGCATTGGTGATGGTGCGCGCGTTCTGGCTGTTCTGCTGCGATTTGAAGTGGGCTGCGGCTTCAGCGAGGCTCGGAGCCGGAGCGCCCTGATTCACGGCGCCGATGAATTCCGAAGGACCAACATCGGTGATGAGCCGTCCGGAGCCATTCAGAGCGGCCGCATTGATGATGACCCCGTTGGAGAAAGCCGTTCCTCCTGCTCCTTGCATGCCGCCGCCCAGAGAAGTATTGCTGCTGATGCCTGCGCGTCCGGCATCGCTGATGCCTGCCGTGGGCACCGGGGACGGAAACGAAACAAAGGGTGTAGACAGGAGCACGCCACCTGTAGTTCCGCCGCCAGTGATAAAGCCCCCAGGGGCGATTGTTGGTGAATTCAGATTATTGATATCACCCTGATTGGTTCCGGTGGTTCCGGCTGGTCCGCCCATGGTCTGTTGAACGGTGGGGATGCCGGTATTTCCTGAGGGAGAATTGATCGGCCCTGACGCTGCCTGGCCTGATAAGCCACCTACAGTTCCTGCGGTTGTGGGAATGCCTCCCGGAGCTGTCGTACCCGGAGTTCCTGCCGGGCCGCTGGTCGCAGTAGTGCCGCCTGATGTTCCTCCTGTGCTGCCGGCGGAGCCGATCCCGCCGCCACCGGCGCTCCCCCCACCTTTTTGAGCGAAAAGACTGACTGAACCACAAAGGATTGAAACCAGCAGAAACCTGCGAACCATAGGACACCCCGTTTTGAGACACACTCTCAATCAATTTGGATTACTGGGTAGTAAACAGGGATGTATCAAGGCAATTGCGCATCATTGCCAAAATCGCCGGAATTGAGAACCGTGGGATTTGAGTCGTTCGCGGCTTACTTCCAGATCTCAAATAGTTTTCCTCTGTGCCCTTTGTATTATATTACTAACGTTTCGAATTCTTCTCTGCTTCCGACGAATTCTCCCGCGCAGCCAAGGGGCGGGTAGAGTCCATAGGGCCCAACACACCGCCAAATTCAATACACATCAACTACTTTTGCTTCCTCTGCGTTCTCTGCGCCCTCTGCATTGCTATATCAAAATTCTTGTTTCCTGCGAAGAATTTCATGCTGCTTTTACCCCCCTTCCAATCCAGCTTTGGCGATCGAAAAAGTCTTAAGGAACTGAAACAGTGCTAGATCAGATACACATAAACTTACTTTTGTTACTTCTGCGTCCTCTGCGCCCTCTGCGGTTAAAGCCGTTTGGTTGGCTCGCCACGCTGCGGTTAAAAGCTTTTGGTTGTGGCTTAGCTACGCTACAGTTAAGTCCTCGCAGTCTAAAACCGGCAACCCGCCTTTAACTTATCTCCCATTTATCCACATCGATCCACGGTTGATTTTCGCCTTTTATTCGCCTATAATTCCCGCAGTAGGTTTTCTCGAAAGCAGTAGTTTTATGGAGAATCAGATGCACATTCAATTACAACTTGGATCGCGTATTCGTGAGCTTCGCCGCACTAGAGGCTGGTCACAGGAGGCCTTTGCCGACTTCTGCGGCATCCATCGCAGTCACATGGGTGAGATCGAGCGGGGACGGGCCAATGTGACTCTTTTGACCCTGCTCATTATCGCCAAGCAACTGCAGGTTACAGCTTCGGCGCTGTTAAACGAGATTGCGTAATCAATTCGCCTGCGGCGGCGGGCAATGGTCTGGTCAACTTCCGATGAATCGCGCATACAAACTGCGCGCTATGGCGGTATCCGTAGTGCCTTTGATGATGGCGCGACCATCGGGAAAGAGGGTGAGCTCGTAAGGCTCACGCCAGAATTTCAGGACAAAGCTGTTGTGCTTCACCACTCCATGGGGCTCGAGGCGCGCAGTCATCTCCCGGAAGTCTACAGGGCGTTGCCGCTCGTGAATCTGTACCGAGTTTCTGCCGCACAAGGTAATCTGCGCGCGTCCTTTGCCTGCGAGATAGACATAACCGTGTTGATCGCAGGTCGGGCAGCCGGGACGAGGATGGCCAGCCGCAACCTCCGCCCGCTCATTGCTCCAGAGGTCGAATGACAGCAAAGTACGCCGCAGATTGTCCTTGTTTCCTGTCAGGAATTTCATCGCTTCCGCCGCCTGGATCGATCCCACCCAATTGACTGCCGCGTTCAGGATTCCGGCGGTATCACAGGTTGCCACCGTCCCCTGGGGCGCAGAAGGAAAGACGCAGGAGAGGCACGCGGTTTCCCCTGGAAGCACGTTCATCGTAACTCCGTAGGCGGCAACC